>NZ_BMOE01000009.1 GCF_014646915.1 Deinococcus aquiradiocola
GGGAGCCGAAAGGCAGGCGTCTAGACTGTGGTCGATGACTGGGGTGAAGTCGTAACAAGGTAACTGTACCGGAAGGTGCGGTTGGATCACCTCCTTTCTATAGGTCACGTCAGTTTCACCAGTTCAAACGCATGCGTTTTCAGAGCTGCACATCGGTTTCCGGTGTGCAGCTCTTTTGTCGTGCATGGACTACTTTCATGTGCAGCTTTCCTGTATCCTTTCCGGATGCACGGTATGGAGGCCCTCCGCCCACTCATCGCTGAACGCAGCCCCGAGGAACGCGCCCGCATCGAGTCCGCCTACGAGTTCGCGCGCGACGCGCACGCCGGTGTGGCCCGCAAGAGCGGCGAGCCGTACATCACGCACCCGGTCGCCGTGGCGTACATCCTCGCGGAACTCGGCATGGATTCCGACTCGGTCATCGCGGGCCTGCTGCACGACACCGTCGAGGACACCACCGTCACCCTCGAAGACGTCGAGAAGCGCTTCGGGACGGACGTGCGCCGCATCGTGGAAGGCGAAACCAAGGTCAGCAAGCTCGCCAAGGTCGCCAAGGCCCAGGACCCGGACCGCACCCTGAGCGACGAGCAGTCCGAGAACATGCGCAAGCTCCTGATCGCCATGACGAGCGACATCCGCATCATCATCGTGAAACTCGCGGACCGCCTGCACAACATGCGCACGCTCGGCAGCATGAGCCCCGTCAAACAGCAGCGCATCGCGCGCGAAACGATGGAGATCTTCGCGCCGCTCGCGCACCGCCTCGGCATCGGGCAGGTCAAGTGGGAACTGGAAGACCTCAGCTTCCGGTACCTGGAACCCGACGCGTACCGCGACCTGCAGACGCGCCTCCGCACCCGCCAGGAGGAGCGCGAGGAACACATCCGCAGCGCCCTCGCCGAGATGCGCGAATCGCTGCAGGAGGACCTCGAGCTCGAGGAATGGGTGGACGACATCAACGTGTCGGGCCGCAGCAAGCATCTCTGGAGCATCTACAGCAAGATGCAGAAGGAAGGCAAGGCCCTCGAACAGATCTTCGACCTGCTCGCCATCCGCGTCATCCTCACGCCGCGCCCGCTGCTGCAGCCGGACGGCAAGCCCCGCGACCCCCGCAAACAGGAACGGGCCGAGGAAGTCCGCGAGAAACGCGTCTGCTACCACTCGCTGTCCATCGTGCACAGCATGTGGACCCCCATCCCCGGACGCTTCAAGGACTACATCGCCGTCCCCAAGCCCAACGGGTACCAGAGCCTGCACACCACCGTCATCAGCCCCAGCGGCCAGCCGGTCGAGGTGCAGATCCGCTCGCGCCGCATGCACGAGGTCGCGGAGTTCGGCGTGGCCGCCCACTGGATGTACAAGCAGGGCGAACGCCTCGGCGACCGGCAGAAGGAAGGCTGGCTGCAGCGCCTGCAGCAGCTGCAGCACGAGATCCTCGACGCGTCGGACTTCGTGGACGCCGTCAAGGACGACCTGCTCGGCGGGCGCGTCGTGGTGTTCACGCCGCGCGGCGACACCCGCGACCTCCCCAGCGGCAGCACCCCCATCGACTTCGCGTACAACGTCCACTCCCGTATCGGGGACACCGCGACGGGCGCGCGCGTGAACGGCAGCATCGTGCCGCTCAGCTACAAACTCCAGAACGGCGACATGGTCGAGATCGTGACCATCAAGAACGGCTCGCCCAGCAAGGACTGGCTGAGTTTCGCCGTCACCCGCAGCGCCCGCACCAAGATCCGGCACCACTTCCGCGCCGAGGAACGCAGCGAGGCCCTCACGCACGGCCACGACCTGCTGGAACGCTACCTCCGCAAACGCCAGCTGCCGGTCCGGCAACTCATGCGCACCAAACTGCTGGAGGACGTGGCCGACAAACTCACCGGGAACCGCAACCCCGACGACCTGTACCTCGCGCTGCACGCCGGGAAACTCACGACCGGCACCGTCGCCCGCGCCCTCGCCCCGCAGCTGGAACAGGAACGCACGCCCGTCCGTCCCCCACGTCCCGCGCCCACGAGGCCCCTGCAGGACGGTCAGGTGTACGTGGAAGGCACCCTCACGCCCGCCAAGCGCGCCATGTGCTGCAACCCCATCGCGGGCGACCAGATCATGGCGTACGTCACGCGCGGCCGGGGCTACACCATCCACCGCATCGACTGCCCGAACATGGTGCGCCTGCTGAAGGACGAACCCGAGGACCGCTGCCGCCCCGCCTCCTGGAACCCCAGCGCGGCCGGGCACAGCACCGTCGAACTGGACGTGGTCGCCGCCGACCGCTCCGGTCTGCTCGCGGACGTGCTGGCCGTCCTCGTCGCGCAGAGCCGCAGCCCCCTCAAGATCGAGGCGGGCGTGCGCGGCCCGCGCGCCCACATCCTGCTGCGCCTGGAAGTGGGCGGTCAGCTCGACCTGTCCTACCTGGCGGACGCCATCAAGGCCGTCGAGGGCGTGCAGGACGTCCTGCGGGTCGGCAACAAGAACGGCCGCAGCATCCCCAGCGAGGCGCGGCTGCGCTGAACAATCCCCGACGTCGCGCGGCCCGCTGAACGGCGAGGTCGCGCGTGCCGTTCAGCGCCACGCACCGCCCGGATCTTCGACAACTCTTGACCGAAAGGGACTACCATCTGAAGATGACGGCCCCCACCGACCTCGTCCGCGTTCCCGTGGCCCCGGCCTTCACGCGCCGCGCCACCTGGCCCCTGCTGCGTGCCCTGGGGGCCGCCCTGCTCGTGCTGCTGGGCGTGCTGCTGGTGGTGCCGCCCCTGCTCGGCTACCCGCGCTACGAGGTGCGCGGCGGGACGCTCACCGTCCGCAGCCTCGCCACGCACCGCATCCTCCCGGCGAGCACGCCCGCGCAGCGCGTCACACTGCCGCCCCTCACGCGCGCCATGGGCACGCGCGCGGTCGGGCGGGACGGCACCGGGACGTGCGTGGGCCGCTTCCGTGACGCGTCCGGGCAGCGGTACGAGCTGTACACCGACTGCTCGGCGGACGCCCTGGTGTTCCGCGTGCCGGGCCGCCCGCTGCTCGCGGTCACGCCGGACGACCCGGCCGCGTTCCTCGCTGCCCTGCAGAACGGCGGGACCGGCACCTTCGGGACGCCCCGGCACGGCGTCCCGCCGGGCAGCTGGCTGGGCGCGCTGCCGCTGTTCGTGCTGGCCGCCCTGCTGCTGTGGCCATGGCCACCCCTGCAGTACCGCCTGACGCCGGACGCGCTGGAGGTCCGCCGCCGCCTGGGCGTGGACCGCCTCCCGTACGCGGGCCTGAGCGTCCGGCCCGCCCGCAGCCGCCTCGGGGTGCGGCTCGTCGGGACGGGCCTGCCCGGCTACCACACCGGCCTGTACGCCACGGCCGACGGGCAGGTGATGGCGGTCGCCACCTCCACCCGCGCGCCCGGCCTGCTTCTCACGAGCGGGCACGCCACGTACTACCTGACGCCCGCCGACCCGCACGCCCTGACGGCCGAACTGCGCGCGCGGGGCGCTACACTCCTGAACGAGTGAACCCCTCCGTCCTGTACCTCCTGCCGGACCTCGGCGACCTGCTGCGCCTGCAGCCGCAGTACAACGCCGCCACCCTCGTCGAACTGACTCGCGCGCTGCCGCCCGGCCCGCCGCACGCGCCGCACGTGCTGTGGCTGACCGGCCCGGACCCCGACCACCCGGCCCGCGACGCCTTCGCGGCCGCCGGGACCGAAGTGAGCGACCTGAGCCCCGACTGGACCTGGGCGCACGCGGAACACGACGCCCTGAAGGGCTTCATGAAGCAGTACCCGCAGGGGCAGGAGCGACTGCGGCGCGCCGCGCACGCCGAACAGGATCTGCAGGCCCTGCTGGGCGGGCCGCTCACGCTGGAGTCCCTCACCTCGGCCCGCACGCAGGATGGGATACGCGCGTACCACGCGGCCCTGCAGGACGCGCTGGACGAGGGGCCCGGCACGCGCTGGCACGCCCGCCGCCTCGACACGCTCGCCCGCACCCTGCAGGACCGGACCGGCGTGGCGCTCGCGGCGCTCGACGACCTGCCGGACCTCCTCGACCGCCTTCCGCACGCCGCCCTGCCAGACCCGGCCACCTTCCAGCCCGGCGAGGCGTCCAGGCGGCGGGCACTGGCCGACCGCGCCCTGCTGCTGGACGAGCATGATGACCTCATGGCCCTGCTCGGCGCACTGGAACGCGAGCCGGGCGACCGCGTCACGCCCGCCGCCGAACTGCGGTACGCCGCCGCGAACATCCACCTCGCGGTCGGCGACCTGCCTGCCGCCCGCACCCACCTGGAGAGCGCCGCGCACGCCCTCACGGACGAACGCAGCCTGCCGGGCCTGGTGCTCGCCCGCCTCGGACAGGTGCGCGACGCGCAGGGCGAACGCGACCTCGCCACCCGCACCTACCGCGCCGTGCTGGCCCTCACGTACGCCCCGCAGGCCGCCCGTGACGCCGCCCTCGCGGGACTGGACGCCCCCTTCACGCTCGACCTCACGCCCCGCCCCTGAACGGCCCCCCGTCAGGCGCGCACGATCGGCCAGGCGTGCACGTCCAGCCGTTCCGAGTACAGCAGGTGCGGCTCGCCCTCCAGCCGCACGCCGATCTGCTCGGCCATGGTGTTCACGCCCAGGGTCGCCTCCGCCCCCTGCAGCGGCCACGGCCCGTGATGAATGTCGCCCCGGAACACGCGCCCCCGCCCGTCCGCGCTGAACAGCGCGTACCGGCTGGTCAGCCAGTCCTCCAGTGACCCGGGCCGCGCCGTGAACACCTCGCCCACCGGGCGGTACGCGGCCCCGAACCGGGCGGGCGGCGCGCCCACATGCGTCCGGGCGCTCGCGTACGCGATCACGTCTCCCTCGCGGCGCGTCCACATGCGCGCGTCCATGTACGGCAGGTGAAAGAACGTCCGCGCGAGCCGCACGCCGATCTTCTGCGCGGCGTCCAGACTGAAGAACCACACGCCCGGCACGCCGTTCACCGTCACGTACGTCCGCAGGTTCAGTTCCGGGAACGCGGACAGGCCCGGCACGTCGAAGGTGAACCTCGGGTGGATGCCTTCCATCCGGAACGGCACCACGCCCAGGTACGCCCTGCCGTCCCAGGTGTCGAGCGTCACGCCGTCCGGCAGGGCGCGCGCCACCACGTCCGCGTCCACTGCCCAGTGCATGAAGCACAGTTCCAGCCACCGCATCTGCAGTACCCACGGACGATCAGGGACAGGGAAGGAACGCGTCATGGCCGCCAGTGTACCCGCCCGCGCCCAGGTGAGCGGTAACAAAAACCCCCCACACGTGGTGGGGGGTTCGGGGAACGCGTGCCGGGTTCAGCGCTTGCTGAACTGAGGCGCGCGGCGCGCCTTCTTGAGGCCGAACTTCTTGCGTTCGACTTCGCGGGGGTCGCGGGTCAGCAGGCCCTTGGGCTTCATCTGCACGCGGTAGTCGGGGTTGACCTTCAGCAGCGCGCGGGCGATGCCGAGCTTGATCGCGTCGGCCTGACCGGTCGGGCCACCGCCGACGACCGTGATCACGGCGTCGTAACGGCCGGCCGTGCCGGTCTCACGGAAGGCGGCGAGCGCCTGAACCGCACGGAACACGCCACGGAAGTAGCTCTGGAATTCCTTGCCGTTCACGACGATCTTGCCTTCGCCAGGGCGCAGGAAGACGCGCGCCACGGCGGTCTTGCGGCGGCCGGTGCCGTAGTACTGTTCCATGGCCATTATTTGATCTCCAGTGCTTTGGGAGCCTGAGCGGTGTGGGGGTGCTGCGTGCCGGGGTAGACCTTCAGACGGGTGTGCAGTGCACGGCCCAGACGGCCCTTCGGCAGCATGCCGAACACGGCGTGCTCGATGACGCGCTCCGGGTGCTTGTCCAGCGCCACGCGGGCGGTCTCCTTCTTCAGGCCACCCTGGTAGCCGGTGTAGCGGGTGTACACCTTCTGGTCCAGCTTCTTGCCGGTCAGGGCGACCTTCTCGGCGTTGATGACGACCACGAAGTCACCCATGGCGATGTTCGGGGTGAAGTCAGGACGGTGCTTGCCACGGATGTGCGAAGCGACGACGGTGGCGAGGCGGCCGAGCGGAACGCCCGCCGCGTCTACCACGACCCAGGTCTGGTCCTGGGGGTCAATAACAGGGGTGTAGGTTTTCACCGTAGTACTCCAATACTTTGGGGGATTTGGTCTGTTGCCCGCCGTCGCGACTTGGGGGAAGGTGCGGCGCGTGCCCCGGAAACCACCCGGCTGTCCCGGTCCTACCAGACACAAGACACTAAAAGCAAGTGTAGCAGAACACGGCCCCGAACGGCAACAACGCCGCCCCGCACGCCCCACCCAGGCGCACTTCCCGCAGATCCAGCGTTTCACCCGCCCGCCCGGACGGCGTCCTGCAAACCCCACATTCCACGCCGCGCCGTACCCTGAAGCATGCCTCACGTTCACGCCATCGGCTTCGACGACACGCCCTTCCCGCAGGACCACCGGGGCGACGTGCGCGTGATCGGCACCGTGTACGCCCGCCACGCCCTGCACGCCGTCCTGAGCGGCAAGGTCAGACGCGACGGCCGCAACAGCACCGACGAACTCACCCGCCTCACCCTCCTCGCCGGCACGCACCTGCAGCTCGTGCTGCTGCAGGGCATCGCCGTCGCGGGCTTCAACGTCATTGACATCCACCGCCTGCACCGCCAGACGGGCCTGCCGGTCCTCGTCGTGGCCCGCAGACGCCCGGACCTCCACCGCATCGAGGCCGCCCTGCTCGGCCGGGTGCCGGGCGGACGGCAGAAGTGGAAGCTGATCCAGGCGGCAGGCGAGATGGAACCGTGCGGCGGCGTGTACGTCCAGCGCGCCGGACTGACCCCCGAAGAAGCCGGGGCCGCCCTGACGGCACTCACGGTCGAAGGCCGCCTGCCGGAACCGCTGCGCGCCGCCCACCTCGTCGCGGGCGGCATCACCAGAGGACACAGCGCGGGACAGCGGGCCTAGAGGGTCGGGGTTCAGCGTGCCCCGGGGAGATCCAGATGCCCCAGACCGCCAGCTGTTCATCCGAGATGCCTGCCTGATCGTGAGCGGCCCAGAAGTCCGGCAGCATCGCCCGTGATTGCTGCCGAGCAAAGGCCACCACCCGGTCACCCTCGCGCCACGACTCACCGGACAGGTCGTCCCCGCGCTGCAGCCAGTCGGCGCGCCGCCCGTATGCGGGAATCACGATCCACACCAGCGGGCGCGCGATCTGAACTTCCTCGGCAGACTGGGCGGACCCCAGAGTGCCAGACGAAAGGAGCCGCTTCACTGAGCCCAGATTGAGCTCACCTGCTGGCGTTCAGCCGGGCGGAACGCGAAGCCGCCGCCCGGCCGCGAGCACCGTACCGTATCAGCTGCCCCGCTCCGGGTGCGGCTGGCGGGTGTTCGCCTCCCCGAAATCGATCTCGAAGAACCGGAACCCCTCCTGCACCTCCTCGCCCGGCGTGTACCCCATCGCCACGTAGGCGGGTGTGGCTTCACGCAGGTTGGCGTACCAGAAGACGTACCGCAGTCCCCTCGTGCCCGCCCAGGCTTCGGCGGCCCGCATGAGGGTGCGCCCGACGCCACGGCGCCGGACCGTGGGCGCGGTGTAGAGGTCGTGCAGCTTGGCGGTCCGGTGCGTGTCGCCGCTGCGCAGGTGCGGCCCGAACTCCTGCAGCGCTGAGTACCCCAGCAGGCGCGGCCCTTCAAAGGCGCCCAGCAGGCCCCAGTCGGGACGCCCACAGAACGCCGCGAACCGTTCCGGCAGGGCCGCCTCGTCCTTCACGAAGCCCATGTCGAGCAGCATCGGGCACGCCTGATCGGCGTCGGCGGGCGTCAGGGGGCGGACGTGGACGGTCACGCCTGCAGGTCGTTCAGGTACTCCATGGCGAAGCGGTATCCGGCCCAGCCGAGACCGGAGATCTTGCCTCTGCACACGGCGGCCGTGACGGACCTGTGCCGGAATTCCTCGCGGGCGTCCACGTTGCTGATGTGGACTTCCACGACGGGGAGCGTCTGTCCGGCCACAGCGTCCCGCAGGGCGTAACTGTAGTGCGTCAGGGCGCCGGGGTTCATGACGATGCCGGTGAAGCCCTGCCCTTCGGCCTGCTGCACCCATTCGAGGAGCTGCCCCTCGAAGTTGCTCTGGTGACAGGTGACGCTCAGGCCGAGCTCCGCGCCCCACTCCTCACACTGGCGTTCCAGGTCTTCGAGGGTGCCGCTGCCGTAGATGCCGGGTTCGCGTTTGCCGAGCAGGTTGAGGTTGGGGCCGTTCAGGATCAGGAGCATGCGGGACCTCGGCGGGAGTGTCGGGGGAGCGGCGGGTGGGCGCGGTTCAGGCGTGTGCGGGCGTCACTTCGGCCTGCCACGTCCCGAAGACGCGGCGGAGCGTGTCGTCCGGGACGCGCGTCAGGTAGGGCCGGGCGAGGTCGTGCAGCAGCACGAAGCGCACGCCGTGACTGTCGGCCTTCTTGTCGCGCGCCATGTAGGCGTTCAGGTCGTCGAAGTTCAGGTGGGGGAGGGCGCGCGGCTGCTGCCACGCCAGGAACGCGCGGGTGTGCGGCGTGAGGTCCGTGCCGCCGAGTTCGCGGGACAGCAGGGCCGCGTAATGCATGCCGTACCCGACGGCGTCGCCGTGCGAGATGCCGTGCTGCGTGACGGCCTCGATGGCGTGCGCGAGCGTGTGCCCGAAGTTCAGGTACGCGCGTTCGCCCTGCTCGGTCAGGTCGCGCGTGACGACGCCCGCCTTGACGGCGATGGCGTCCGAGAGCGTCTGCGTGAAGGTCGAGTGCGCCGCGTGGAAGTCCGGGGACAGCACCCGGCCGAGCAGGGTGGGGTCCGAGATCAGGCCGTGCTTGAACGCCTCGGCGGCCCCCTCGCGGAACACGGCGGGCGGCAGGGTGAGCAGCACGGTGGGGTCGCACCACACGGCGCTCGGCGGCCAGAACGCCCCGACGAGGTTCTTGCCTTCCGGCAGGTTCACGCCAGTCTTGCCGCCCACTGCGGCGTCCACCATGCCGAGCAGCGTGGTGGGCGCACTGTAGTACGCCACGCCGCGCAGGTACGTGGCGGCCGCGAAGCCCGCGAGGTCCGTGGTCGCGCCGCCGCCCAGCCCGATCACGGCCGAGTCGCGCGGCAGGTTCGCGGCCGCGAGGCGCGACAGGACGCCGCTCAGCACGTCCAGCGTCTTGCAGGCGTCCCCGGCGGGCACCGTGACGGTCACCTCCGGGGTCAGGGCGGCCCGTGCGCGCGTGACGGCCGCGTCCGGCAGGCCCGCGTCCACGATCAGCGCGGTCCGGGTGTGAGGGACGCGCGCCGCGTCGAGCGCGCCGTCCTGCACCGTCACCGTGTACGGCACCTGCCCGCCCACCTCAATCCGTGGCACGTTCACCCTCCGCCGGACCGTCCGTCACGCCCGCGAACGCGCCCTCGTACACGGCCTCCTGGTAATTCCAGAGGCGTTCGATGATCTCTTCCACGATCTCCTCGGAGGGGCGGCCGTCGCTGTTGACGTGAATGGTGCCCTGCCGGTACGCGTTCTCGCGTTCATTCATGAGCGCCTCGATGCGGCCCAGCGGGTCCGGCGTGTGCAGCAGCGGCCGGTCAGAATTCCGGGTGCGTGCCAGAATCGTCTCCGGCGTCGCCCACAGCACCACCACCGGCCCGCGCGACAGCAGCACCCGGCGGTTCTCCTCGTGCACGAACGTCCCGCCGCCCAGCGACACGACCGCGTAGTCGAGGCGCGTCACGCGCTGCACCACCTCGCCCTCGCACGCCCGGAAGTACCCCTCGCCCTCGTGCGCGAACACCTCCGGGATGCTCTTCCCGACCACCCGCGTGATGAGCTTGTCGGTGTCCACGAAGTGCAGGGCCAGCGCGCGCGACAGTTCCCACCCGATGCGGCTCTTCCCGGTCCCCATGAAGCCCGCCAGTGCCACCCACGACACGGGCCGTTCAATGAGTCCGGAAGCATTCATAGCGAGCAGTCTAGACGATGACCCCGCCCCCAAATGCGAATCTGTGAAGGAAGCCGGAGCGGCAGCGGCGTCCGCGGACTCCGCCAGCGCCTCCGCCAACCCCAGCTCCAGCGCGTCCGGCCGCACGCTCAGTACGCTTGCTCGTACGCGCGGGCCGCCGCGACCCGCTCCTGCAGCTCCGGCAGGGTGTCGCCACCGAACTTCTCCAGCATCGCGTCCGCCAGCACCCAGCCGATGATCGTCTGCAGGATCACGCCCGCCGCCGGGACGGCCGTCGTGTCGGACCGCTCGCGCGCCGCGTCCGATGCCTCGTGCGTCATGACGTTCACGGTCGGCAGGGGCGTCATCAGGGTCGCGATGGGCTTCATCGCCACCCGCACGATCAGCTCCTCGCCGTTCGTCATGCCGGCCTCCAGGCCACCCGCGCGGTTCGTGTCGCGCACGTACGTGCTGTCCCGGTACGCGATCGCGTCATGCACGGCACTCCCGGGAACGCGCGCCTGATCGAAGGCCCGCCCGATCTCCACGCCCTTCATCGCCTGCAGACTCATGCACACCTGCGCGATGCGCCCGTCCAGCTTGCGGTCGTAATGCGCGAAGCTCCCCAGCCCCACCGGCAGGCCCCGGAAGCGCACCTCCAGAATCCCGCCCAGCGTGTCGCCCGCCACCTTCGCCGCGTCGATCCGCTCGCGCATGCGCGCCGCCGCGTCCGCGTCCGGCGTGCGCAGGTCATTCTCCTCGATGGCGTCCAGCCGGTCCCAGTCGAAGCCCTCGGCCGCCTCGATCCCGCCGAGACTCACCACGTGGTTCGCGCCCTGCACGCCCAGCTCCGACAGCAGCTTCAGCGCCACGCTGCCCACCGCGACGCGCGCCGCCGTCTCCCGCGCCGACGCGCGCTCCAGCACGTCTCGCAGGTCCTTGTGCCGGTACTTGATGCCGCCCGCCAGGTCCGCGTGCCCCGGACGCGCGTCTGTCAGGGCCTTCTTGCGCGGCTCGCCGCCCGGTTCCGGCGACATGATCTCCGTCCAGTTGCGGTGATCCCTGTTCGGAATGACCAGCGTGACGGGCGCGCCCGTCGTGCGGCCCGCCCGCACGCCGCTCATGATCTGCGCCTCGTCCGTCTCGATCACCATGCGCCGCCCACGCCCGTACCCGCCCTGACGCTTGCGCAGCCACGGGTCGATGTCGGCCTTCCCGAGCGGCAGTTGCGAGGGCAGACCCTCGATGATGGCCGTCAATTGCGGGCCGTGCGATTCTCCAGCGGTCAGAAACCTCATACCGCGATGCTAGCAGGGCCGCCCACCGCGCGCCGCGGGCCTGAATAGAGGGGAACGACCCCCAGACGAACGGGTGGGGGCAGCCCGCGCCGCCCCCACCCGACCGGTCCCGCGAACGGCGCTTACTGCACCACGGTGCCGGTGATCACCACGAGCAGCTGCGAGCGGTCGTTGGTGCTGCTCTGCTTGCCGAACAGCGAGCCGATCACGGGAATGCTCGACAGGAACGGCAGGCCGGTGGTGGTCGTCGTCTGGTTGGTGCCGAGCAGGCCGCTGAGCAGCACCGTCTCGCCGGACTTGAAGGTGATGGTCGTCTGCGCCTCGCTGTTCGAGAAGTCCAGCAGGTTCGGCAGGGTACTGCCGGTGATGGCCGTCTTGGGCTGGTTGACCACGCCCTTCACGCGCACCGTGATGCTGCCGTCGGGCGCCACCTGCGGGTTGTAGAAATCGATCGTGACGCCGTAATCGATCTGCCGCTGAATGGCCGGAACGTTGGCCGCCTGGGAGGGAATGTTCAGCTCCAGACGCCCACCGCTCTGCAGGTGGGCCGCCGCACCGCTCGACGCGTTCTGGCTGTCGGTGCTGTTGTTCAGGGAACGCTGACCGCTCTGCATGGTCACCGTGCCGTCGTACACGCGCTTCGTCATGCCCTGCTGCTCGAGGGCGTTGAGGGTGGCGCCCAGGTTGAAGC
Organism: Deinococcus aquiradiocola; assembly: GCF_014646915.1. Taxonomy (NCBI): domain Bacteria; kingdom Thermotogati; phylum Deinococcota; class Deinococci; order Deinococcales; family Deinococcaceae; genus Deinococcus; species Deinococcus aquiradiocola. The sequence goes on from NZ_BMOE01000009.1 coordinate 11,924, forward strand.
CCACCAGCGACTGCGTCGGGTCGAAGATGGCCTTCACGCCGCTGCTCGCCACGTTCACGATGAAGTTCCCGAAGCCCGCCTTCCAGTCCACGCCCAGGCTGCGCGACGCCGACTCGGTGATCTCCTGAATGCGGACCTGGACGTTCACCTGCGGGACGCGCACGTCGAGGCTCGGGATGATCTGCGCGATCTGATCCACCTGCGCCTGCGTGCCGCGCACGATGATGGTGTTCGTGCGCTTGTCCGCGATGATGGTCGCCTGAGGCGTGCTGGCCTGCGTGGACGCCGTGCCCGACGCGGTGCCTGTGGCCGTGCTCCCGGTGGTGCCGGGCACCTGGATCACGGTCGTCCCGTCCGCCTGCGTGACCGGCGCGCCGCCACTCACCAGACCGGTGGTCGTGCCGAGCGTGCGTTGCAGCGTGCCGTCCAGCACCGTCTTGAGTTCCTCGGCGCTCGCGTTCGTGAGCGCGAAGACCTTCTGCACGATGGTCGGCCCGTTCACCGTCACGACCGGCGTGGGCTTGTCCACGCTGCCGAGCAGGTTCAGGGCCGCGTCCAGCTGGTTCTGCGCGCCCGTGATCACGAGCTGCCCCGTCTGCCCGACCGCCGTGACCTTCAGGTTCGGGTACTGCGCGGCGAGCAGCGCCACGATGTCCGCCTGCTGGCCCTTCACGGGGTACACGCGCTGCACGGTCTGGCTGCCGTCCCCGCCGCCCGTGGCGGCCGTCGCGACCTGCTGGTCGAGCTGCGACGCGAGGCGCTGCACGTCCGCCACCTCACGGTTCGTGCCGCGCACGATCAGCGCGTTCGTGCGTGCGTCCGCCACGATGCGCAGCGTCGGCGAGTCGATCTTCACGTCCGACAGGGTGCGCGTCACACCGGTCGTGTTGCCCTGCGCGTCCTTCTGCGGCGTCTCGGTGTACGTGGGCGTCCCGAAGAACAGCTTCACCTGATTCACGGCGTCCACCGCGTTCGCGTTCTTCAGGGCGATGACGCGCTGGATGGGGTTCGCGCTGATCCGCAGCACCTGCGTCGGACCGACCTGCACCACCTCGTAACTCAGGCCGTAGATGTCCATCAGCAGCGGCCACACCTGATTGAAGGGCGTGTTCCGGAAGTTGTACACCACCGGTTTCGTCGTGGCGGTCGGCGTGGTGGCCGTGCCGGTCCCGGCGGTGGTGGCGGGCGCGGTGGCGGTGCTCGCGCTCGACGCGGCACTCAGGCCGTCCACGTCCGTGTCGAAGATCACGTCGTAGCCCGCCGACTTGGCGACCGCCGCCAGCAGCGACGAGAGCGGACCGCTGTACGTGCCGATCTCCAGGCTGACGTTCGCGGCCGCGAGGCGCGGATCGGCACTCTGCGTGCTGCTGGCCGTGCTGGTCGTGGGGGCGGGGGTGGACTGGGCGAGCGCACCGGGTACGCTGGCCAGACCGAGCGAGGCGGTCATCAGGAGGGTCAGGCTACGGTTCTTCATGGCTCACCTTTTGTCGAGTTCGAGAATCTTGGAATCATTGCCCAGGCTGAGGGTCGCGCTGGTCGCCGTGACCTCTTTCAGGGTCACGTTGCTGTCCGGGAGGGTCTGACCGGTCGTGACGACCACGAAGCCCTTGTCCGTCTTGAAGATCGCGGTGTTCACCGGGCCGAGCACGACTGCGTTGAAGACCAGCGAGCGGCTCTGCACCAGCGTGTCGAGCGCGCTGACCGGCGCCGTGACGGGCGCGTTGGCCGACCCGTACTGCGTGATGACGCTCGGCTGTCCGGCCGGGACGACTGCCGCACCGCCCGCGTTCGCGGCGCTGCCGGTGGCGTTGCCGCCTGCCGTCGTGCCACCCGCCGTGGTGCTGGTGCTTCCTGCCAACGTGCCGCCCAGCGGAATGCTGCTCAGGGCGGGCGTCGTCAGGCCGGGCGTGATGGTTCCCGCTGCCGGGGGCGGGGTGAGCGTGGCCGCCGCACCGGTCCCGGTCGTGCCGGAGCCCGTGGTGCCGGAACCCGTCGCCGTGCCGCCCGAGGTGGGCAGACCGGTCGGGGAGACGTTCGGCAGCGGAATCGCGCCGCCGTTCCCCAGACCGCTCCCGGTGCTGCCCGGCAGGGCCGAACTGCCCCCGGACAGGCTGACGCCGCCGCTGTTCACGCCGGCCAGCGGCACGTTCGGGAGCGGTACGGCGCCCGCACTGCTCAGACTGGGCGTGCTGCTCGGCACGGGCGTACTCGCCACCGGGGTCGGTGTGCTGCTCTGGGTGGGCGTGCTGCTCGGCACGCCCGCCGTCTGACCGACCGCCTCCGTCACCTTGAGCGGCTGGAAGGGGTTGCTGGTCGGCACGGCCGCCAGCGGGTCCGCCGGATTGATGCCTGCCGGTGCGCCGTCGGCAGTTCCGCTGCCGGTGGTGCCGGACGCGCTGCCTTCCGGGTTCAGGAACGGCACCTCCGCGACGTCCACGCCGCCCGCACCGCTCTGCGCGGTGCTGACGCCTGTTCCTGTCGTTGCTGCGGGCGGCGTCACGCTGCCCGTGCCGGGCGTCACGCCAGGCACGACCGTGGTGCCGGGGGGTGTGGGCGCGGGCGTGCCTGCCGTTCCGGTCGTCGTGCCTCCGGTGCTGCCGGTGCCGGGCGTTCCGGGCGTCACGGCACCGGACGTGCCGCTCGCTGCTGGCGGCGTGACGGCCGTGTCCACCGCAGGCGTTCCCGCTCCGCTGAACACGTACCAGCCGCCCACCGCGGCACCCAGCGCCAGGACACCCAGCAGGATCTTCATCTCACGCGACAGCTGGAACCGGCCGCGTTCCTCGGAGGTCGGCGTGATGGCCGAGGTGTCCACCGGCGGTTTTTCCATGGGCGCACTCATCGCGTCCCTCCAGCGGGGGGCGTCTGCGCGGGCGCGGCCGGAGCGTTCGGCACGGCGCCCGCCGCGGCCGTCGCGGCCGCCGGGTCGAAGGTGTAGACGGTCATGGTCATGGTGCTGCTCAGCTTGGGGTCCAGGCTGTCCGGTGCCGGAAGCGTCAGCCCGAGCGCACTGACGGTCGAGAAGCGGTTCATGGTCTCCACGGCCCGCAGGAACTGGAAGGTCGGCTGGAACTTCCCGCTGAGCGTCATGTTCAGGTTGATGGGCCGCACACCTGCAGGCAGGCCGATGTTCGTACCGGGTGCGACCGAGAGCGTGCTGAGGTCGGTGCCGACACCCGCCGCACTCTGCTGCACGGCCGCCACCACCGCACCGATGTTCTGCGTCTGCGGGAGCGCCTGGAAGAACACGTCACGCTGCGTCTGCAGGCCCGCCACCTCGGTCCGCAGGGCAGGCAGGGCCGCCTGCGCGGAGCGGTACGTGGCGAGTTTGGTGTTCAGGTCGTTCAGCTGATTCTGGGCGTCGGTGATCTGCTGCTGTTTGGTCTGGTAGTACATGAGCCACCAGAGCAGGACGGCCACGACACATGCGGCCAGGGTCAGCAGCAGGATGTTGCGGGGGCTGAGCTTAGCGAACATCGGATCCCCCGGGGGCAGTGCCGGTCCCTGTGGCAGGCGTGCCGGTGGTGACGGAGGCGGGCGTGGCCTGCCCGACCAGGCCCACGGTGGCGGTGAAGGTGTACGGCTGGCTGGCGATCTCGGCGGCGCTGGCGCCCACCGGGGCGTTGGCACGCTGCGCGCTCTTGAAGTTCACGCCGAAGCTGGGGTTGTTCTCGAAGCTGTTCAGGAAGTTCACGAGGGACTGCGAGGACGCGGCCTGCCCGGTCAGGTCGAATTCCTTCGTGACGGCCTTGCCGTTGTACAGGCCCTGCTGCGAGAGGTTCGTCTGCGCGTTGCTGTCCACGGCGCGGACCGTCATGTTCGTGAGGGCCACCCCGCCGCCGCTGGGGAGGGCGTTCACGAAGCGGGCGAGGTCGGACGACCAGTACGTCTTGCTGCTCTGCAGGGTGCTGGACACTTCGGTGACCTTCTGCAGGTCGGTCTTCTGACGGTTGAGGTCGTCGTATTCCTTCTTGGCGGGTTCGAGGGCCGTGATCTGACCGTTGGCCGCGTCGATGTCCTTGTTGATGTTGTTCAGGCGCGTGGCCTGAATCACGGTGAACAGGCCGACGCCGAGCAGGGTCACGAGGGGGAGGGCGAGGGTGCCGTAACGCCACAGGCCCGGGTCGCTGCGCTTGCGGTACTGCGCTGGGAGCAGGTTGATCTCAACCACGGGACTGCACACCCCTCAGGGCGAGGCCGAGCGGCACCGTGAATTCGGGCGCGTTGGCCTGCAGGTACCCGGTGTCCATGCCGGCGAGGTCCGTCTGCACGGTCAGCCAGGGGCTCGCGACTTCCACCCGGAAGCCGAGCGCGTCGCTGATGGCGGCCGCCAGGCCACGCATCTTGGCGCCGCCGCCCGCCAGGAAGGTCCGGTCGATGACGACGTCGCCGGACTGCACGCGGTAGAACTCCAGGGACCGGCGGATCTCGGTGATGAGGTCACCGAGGACCGGGCGGATCACCTCGAAGACGCGGGCGGGACTGTACTGCTCGCGGGAGAGGTCGAAGTTCAGGAGGTCCTCCTCGTCCTCGGTGGGGGTGGTGGCGGTCGCGTACCCGACCTTGATCTCCTCGGCCGCTCCGAAGTCCAGGTCGAAGGCTTTCTGGAGGGCGGTGGTGAAGTCGTCGGCGGCCACGCCGATGTTGCGGGCCATCAGGACGCGGTCGCCGCGCACGAGGCTGATGACGCTGCTGCTCGCGCCGATCTCCAGCACGAGGGCCACCTCGCCTGCCTCGGTGTAGTTGGTGCCGGTCAGGGTGCTCTTGGTGAGGTGCTCGCCGAGCAGGTTGCCGCGCAGGGCGCGCAGCACCGCGAAGGACTTCAGGTCGATGACGACCGGTTCGAGGCCCGCGAGCTGCAGGACCTCGATCACGCGCGCGACCGCTTCCATCGGGGCGGCGGCGATCACGACCTCCATCTGCCCGTCCTCGGGGATGTTGGCCGGGTCGTCGAGCAGGTCGAAGTCCAGGGCGACCTCGTCGATGGGGTAGGGGATGTAGCGTTCCGCTTCCCACTTGATGGCTTCCTGCAGGTCCTTGCGCTCCATGCGGGGCACCATGATGTTGCGCGTCACGGCCGACTGGTTCGGGACGGCCGTCACGGCCTGCCGGGTGGTGATGCGGTGCTGGGCGAGCAGGGCCTTGAGCTCGTTGGCGACCGCCTGCGGTTCGACCACCAGGCCGTCGCGCATGCTGCCGATAGGGGTGGGTATGGTCACGGCGTGCTGCAGGACCGGCGGGGAGCCGGCCTTCAGCACCACCACCTTGATGGCACTGGTGCCGATCTCCACACCGATGGCGTTCGGTCTTGGATTAAGTAGACGTTGCAAAGCACTCGACATGCAGCCTCCAGAAGTCCCGCTGAGTTTAGCATCTGCTCATGTAATCGGTAGGTGCACGGCGGAAGAGGATGAAGGCCCATCCGGAAACCATGACGCGAGAGCTGTGAACATCGTTTGAAACGAGGGATTTCCAGCGTCCAGTTCAGCATGCCGCCACTCACACCTTTCTGACAACCGGATTTCCGGCATCTGCCGCGCCACGCGGCATGAGACACGCATGGCCCGGCACCTTCAGGACCCGTGAAGACAGGTGATACGGTGTTGATCCGATTCCAGGGATGCCGGAAGCAGCACCGACATCCCTTCTTGGGCAGAACTGGAGGAGTGGCGTGGCCAGCCGCGTCCGTTCACGACGAAACGCCCTGCAGGACGCCTGCCCGCTTCCATCTCCTCAAAACCGGAGTTGTTGGCACTCGCTTTGCTCGGCTGAACTCTACAAGTTCAGCTCAAAACCGTATGAGGCCGCTCTCAAGGGGTGTATGCGTCCCCTCATGAAAAGCCCCCCCTTGGCGGGGGGGCAGGGGGGCCGCCGTCCGGGACGACCCGGAGACGCTGTCGTGGTACAGCCGCTCAGTTCAGCTGCGCGATGACGGCGTCCGTGAATTCTCTGGTGCCGGCGGTGCCGCCCAGGTCACGGGTGCGCGGGCCGTGCTCCAGCACCGTGCTGACCGCGTTGTCGATGCGGCGGGCCACGTCGTTCGCGCCGATGTGGTCGAGCATCAGCACGGCCGCCAGCATGCTCGCGGTGGGGTTCGCGACGCCCTGACCGGCGATGTCGGGCGCGGAACCGTGCACCGACTCGAAAATCCCGAACTTGTCGCCCACGTTCCCGCTCGCCGCGATGCCCAGGCCGCCCACCAGACCCGCCGCGAGGTCCGAGAGGATGTCGCCGAACATGTTCGTCATGACCATCACGTCGAACTGCGCGGGGTTGCGGACGAGCTGCATCGCGGCGTTGTCCACGATCATGGTGCTCGTGTTGAGTTCCACGACCGGCTTCGCGAGGTCCAGGATGGAGTTCAGGAACAGGCCCTGCGTGACGGGCAGCACGTTGGCCTTGTGCACCACCGTGAGTTTCTTGCCGCGCTTCAGCGCGAGGTCGATCGCGAAGCGACCGATGCGTTCGCTGGCGTCCTTGGTGATGACGGTGTCCGCGATGGCCGTGTCGCCGTAGCGGCGCTCCTGCTCCACGTACAGGCCCTGCGTGTTCTCGCGCACGATGACGAGGTTCACGTTCTCGTACGCGCCGGGCACGGGGCGCGTGCGGGTGGGGCGCACGTTGGCGTACAGGTTGTACTTCTGGCGCAGGTGACGGATCGCACCGGAGAACCCGGCAGGCTTGATGCCGGTGGGACTGGTGGCCGCGCCGAACAGGGTCGCGTCGGTGTTCTCGACCGCGTCGTACGTCGCCTGCGGGACGCTGGTGCCGTGATCGAGGAAATACTCGTACCCGGCTTCCGCCAGCACGTACTCGGCGTCCAGTCCGGCGGCTTCCAGCACGCGCCGGGTGGCGGGAATGACTTCGTGACCGATACCGTCACCTTCGATTAAGCAGATTCTGTACTTCGCCATAATGCGTGCAGTCTAAAGGAAACCTACACGCGCGGCGTCAGGCTCCCCGTCACCGCCCCGGAGACGACGCCCCGACCCCCGGCCCGGAAGGCCACCCCAGCGATGCCTGCAGGCCATCCACGAGCGCCTGCGCCAGCAGCGGACCCAGCAGGAACCCCTTGCTGCCCAGCCCCGTCAGCGCCCACGTGCCGTCCGGCCGCTCCCCGCACGCCTCGCCGCTCAGCCGCGACCCGCTCCACACGCCGCGCACGCCCGCCGACAGGTCCGGCGCGAGCGCCGCCGCGCGCGATAACAGCCAGTGCAGCGACTGCAGCGGCGGCCCCCCCTCCCCGAACGCGCCGGTGGGCGTCTCGAACGTCGCGCCCAGCACACCGCCACCCACGGCAGGGGAGAGGTACACGCCCGAACTCACCGGCAGCGGAAACACCGCCCGGTCCAGCAGCAGCACGCTTCCCCGCCGGTGCCGCGCCCCCACACCCTGCCCCACCTGCGGCAACGCGCCCAGCGAACCGCCGCACCACACCACCCGGTCCGCACGCACCACCGACCCGTCCGCCAGCGTCACCGACCGCGCGTCCCACCCCGACACCACGCCGCGCACCACCGACGCGCCCGACGCGCCACGCAGCGCCGCCAGCAACCCCGGCCCCGACACCCACCCGCCCTCCGGCACCAGCAGCCGGTGTGGCCACCCGTCCGGCAGCACCGGCCCCTCGCCCGCCTCCAGCCAGCGGTGCGGCAACTCCGGCGGCAGGTTCCGCTCGAACTTCACGCGCGCTGCGTCCGACGGCACGGGCCGCAGCACGCCCGTCTGCCCGCACGGCACCACCTGCCCCAGCGACTCCAGAGTCCGCACCAGCGCCCAGCTCGCCTGCAGGCCCGCCAGCGCCCGCGCGTCCACCTGCCCCGACTGCCCACGCACCGGATTCAGCAGCGCGGCCGGCACGTCACTCGCCCGGCCCCGCCCCGCATCCACCACCGTCACCCGCCACCCCAACCGCGACGCGAAGAACGCCACGCACGCCCCCGCGATCCCGCCCCCCACCACCACCACACGCGGCACGCCCGGAACCGAAGAAAACGTCACCGCGCCAGCATACGCCACCCAACCTGCATAACACGAAAAACCCCGCCCAGAGGGCGGGGAATCTGTCTTCTGGTGCGGATGCCCAGACTTGAACTGGGGACCTCACGCTTATCAGGCGTGCGCTCTAACCAACTGAGCTACACCCGCGCACCGATTGATGTCGCTTTCCCTTGCGGGCTGGGCCTTCTGGCAAGCGGGAGGAAGTCTATCAAGGTGGCCGGTGGGTGTCAACTGCCCTGCGTGGCGGGCGGGTGGGGGGCGTCCTGCGTGGGGTGCAGGACGGCGTTCAGGGCGCGCCAGGGGAGGAGGGCGCACTTGCGGCGCGCATGGAGGCGGCTGACGCCGCTGAGGGCCATCAGGTCGCCGAGGTCCGGGGTGGGCGGCGTTTCGCCCATCACCATCTGCCGGAAGTGCGCGTGGATGGCGCTGGCTTCGGTGAGGGTGCGGCCCTTGAGGGCGACCGTCATGAGAGAGGCGCTGGCCTGGCTGATGGCGCAGCCTTTGCCGTCGAAGTGCAGGTCGGTGATGACGCCGTCCTGCAGGCGCGCCCAGACCGTCACCCGGTCCCCGCAGCCGGGGTTGTCCAGGGTGACGTGGGGCGCGCCCTGCAGCTCGCCGCGGTTGCGGGGGCGCTGCTGGTGCGACGCGATGATCTCGCGGGCGACCGTCTCTGGGAGCATACGGGAAGTGTAGCGCCGCGCGGGTTGGGAAGAGGTTGAGTGGTGGTCAGTTGTGCGTCATGTCGAGCGGCACGACCCAGGCGTCGAACTCGGCGTCCGTGACGTACCCGAGCGCGAGCGCGGCGGCCTTGAGGCTGCTGCCTTCCTTGTGGGCTTTCTTGGCGATGGCGGCGGCCTTGTCGTAGCCGATGTGCTTGTTGAGGGCCGTGACCTGCATGAGGTTGATGCTGAGGTTGTGCTCGATCTTCTCGTAGGCGGGTTCGATGCCGACGGCGCAGTTGTCGTTGAAGGCGAGGCACGCGTCACTGATGAGGCGGATGCTTTCCAGCACGGCGTGCACCATGACGGGCTTGAAGACGTTCAGCTGGAAGTTCCCCTGGCTGCCCGCGAAGGCGACGGTGGCGTCGTTGCCGAACACGCGGGTGGCGACCATGGTCATGGCTTCGCTCTGGGTGGGGTTGACCTTGCCGGGCATGATGCTGCTGCCGGGCTCGTTCTCGGGAATGACGATCTCGCCGATGCCGTTGCGCGGCCCGCTGGCCAGCCAGCGCACGTCGTTCGCCATCTTCATCAGGGCGCCCGACAGGGTCCGCAGGGCCGCGCTGGTCTGCACGAGGGCGTCGTGCGCCGACAGGGCCGCGAACTTGTTCTCCGCGCTGCGGAAGTGGTGGCCGGTCTCCTCGCTGTACTTCTTCGCGGCGAGGTCACCGAACTGCGGGTGCGCGTTCAGGCCCGTGCCGACCGCCGTGCCGCCGATCGCGAGTTCCAGCAGGCCTTCGCCCGCGTGCCGCACCTCGCTCAGGGCGTAGTCGAGCTGCGCGACCCACCCGCCGATCTCCTGACCCAGCGTGATGGGCGTCGCGTCCTGCAGGTGCGTGCGTCCCACCTTGACCAGCCCGGCGTGCTGTTCGCTCTTGGCGTGCAGGGTGTCGCGCAGCTTGCCGACGCTGCCGTACAGGCGCTCGTTCAGTTCCAGCACCACCGCGATGTGCATGGCGGTCGGGAAGGTGTCGTTGCTGCTCTGGCCGCGGTTCACGTGGTCGTTCGGGTGGACGGGCGCCTTGCTGCCCATCTGGCCGCCCGCGATCTCGATGGCGCGGTTGCTGATGACCTCGTTCGCGTTCATGTTGCTCTGCGTGCCGCTGCCCGTCTGGAACACGACCAGCGGGAAGTGGTCGTCGAGCTTCCCGGCGATCACCTCGTCGGCCGCCTGCACGATCAGGTCGGCCACGTCACGCGGCAGTTCGCCGAGGTCCGCGTTCGCCTGCGCCGCGCCCTTCTTCAGGATGCCGAGCGCCCGGATGACGGGCCGTCCCCACACGAAGGTGTCGCGCCCGATCGGGAAGTTGTGGATGCTGCGTTCCGTCTGTGCGCCCCAGTAACGGCTGGCGTCCACGTCGAGGGTGCCCATGGTGTCGGATTCTTTCCGGATGGTCATGCCCCAAGTCTAAAGGGGGCGAGTCCGGAGGCGGGCAGCTGTCACGGTCGCGGGAACGCCGGGCCGGGACAGCCGCCCGCAGGCCAGCGTACGTAGCACCCCCCGCGCGGCGTGTCTTGCACAAATCCGACACCCCGACCCGTCCCGGTGGCCGATGTGCGGGCCCGCGCGGCGTGGCACAGTGGAAGCGTGTCCTACCAGGAGTTCCCGCCCGACCCGCGCCTGCACACCCTCGTGCGGACGTACTGGCAGATGACCGAATTTCACGAGGTGAGCGAGCAGGAGCACCGCTTCATGCCGGAACGCTCGGTGCGCCTCACCTTCTCTGCGGGGCACTCGTGGCAGGGCTCGCCGCAGGGCGGCCCGCTGGAGCGCCTGCCGGACGCCACGCTGTTCGGGCTGACGGTGGCGCCGCAACGGATGGTGTCGGTGGGCCTGACGCGCGCGCTGGGCGTGGAACTGTACCCGTGGGGCGCGCGGCAGCTGTTCGGCTGGACGTTCGGGCAGGACCTGCTGGACCTCACCGTGCAGCACCCCTGGCTGTGCCGCGCCGTGTGCGCCCTCGTGCGGCTGGACGCCTGGGACGAGGCGCGCCAGATGGTGGACGACTGGCTCCTGGGCCTGATGAACGAACGGGGACGGGAACTGAAGGTGGGCGTGGAGGCCGCCCGGACCCTGTACATGTCGCTCGGGCAGGCCCGCATCGGCACGCTTTCCCTGGAACTGGGCCTCAGTCAGCGGCAGCTGGAGCGCGCCTTCCTGAACGAGGTGGGCCTGAACGCCAAGACGCTCGCCCGCATCATCCGCTTCGAGGAAGCGCACAACCGCCTGTGGCTCGACCCGCACGCCTCCCTCTCCCGGCTCGCCCTGGACCTGGGCTTCTCGGATCAGGCGCACCTCACGCGGGAGTTCCGGTCGCTGGCGCACATGACGCCCGGCACCTTCGCGCGCTTCACGCTGCAGCGCCTCGATCAGGCCCGGCGCGACGAACTCCGCGCTGCCGACCCGCGCCTCCAGCCGCACCGCTGGACCGATCAGCGCGACCCGGACCGCGTCCAGATCGATTTCGCCCTGATCGGCATCTGAACGGTGTGCGGCAGGCGGCCAGCGCGTCCATTCCCGCCTCCCTCGTGTCCTGCCCTCCCGGACGCCCCCGCCCCGCCTGCGTGTCGCAGATGTACAAGACCCGCCGCCCCCCCGCCCCCTAGCCTGAACGCATGACTGAACCGACCGCCCAGACCGCCCGGCCGCCCATCCTGTTCCTGATGGTGACGGCCTTCCTGTTCTCCATCGGCTTCGCCCTCGTGTTCCCGGTCCTGCCGTTCATCGTGGCCGCGTACGTGCCGGTCGCGTCGCAGCAGGCCGCCACGATCGGCCTGCTCGGCGCCGCGTACGCCCTGTGCGGCTTCCTGGGGTCCCCGGTCCTCGGGGCGCTCAGCGACGCCTACGGTCGCCGCCCCGTCATCATGCTGGCGCTGTTCGGGTCTGCGGTCGGGTACGTGTTCTTCGGCATCGGCGGCAGCCTCGCCATGCTGTTCCTGGGCCGCGTCATCGACGGCCTGAGTTCCGGCGGCATGAGCGCCCTGTTCGGCTACGTCGCCGACACCACCCCCGAAGAGGAACGCGGCAAGGTGTTCGGGCAGATCGGCGCGGTGATCGGCGCGGGCTTCATCATCGGCCCGGCCATCGGCGGCCTGCTGTCGCACGTCAGCTTGAGCACCCCCGTGTACGCTGCGGCGGGCGTGTGCGTGCTGAACATGCTGTGGGGCGCCTTCGCGCTGCCCGAGAGCCTCGGCGTGGCGGCCCGCCGTCCCCTGGGCGCCTCGCACCTCAACCCGCTCACGCAGCTGTCCGGCGCGCTGGCCTTCCCGGCCGTCCGGCGCCTCGTGACGGTCAGCGTGCTGTTCATCCTGCCGTTCTCGCTGATGCAGACCACGCTGTCCCTGCTGGCCCGCGACGCCCTGCACTGGGGGCCGGGACAGGTCAGCACCGTGTTCATGCTGGTGGGCGTGTGCGACATCGTCGCGCAGGGCGTGCTGCTGCCCACCCTGCTCGGACGGCTGGGCGAGCGCGGCGTGGCCCTGCTCGGCCTGAGCCTCGGCGTGGTCGGCATGACCGTCATGGCGCTGCTGCCTGCCCTGCCGTACGCGGCCCTCCTGTACCTGAGCACCCTGCTGTTCGCGTCCGGCGAGGGCATCTTCAACGCGTCCCTGAGTGCCCTGCTCTCCAACGCCGCTCCCGCCGACGCGCAGGGCCGCGTGCAGGGCGGCGCGGGCGCCTTCTCCTCGCTCGCGCAGGTGGCCGGACCGATCGGCGGCGGGGCCCTGTACACCCGCTCCGGGCCTGCCCCCACCTTCGGCCTCGGAGCGGGCGTGATCCTGGCCGCCCTGCTGCTCCTGACCGGCCAGCGCGCACCCGCACCCCTCCCGGCCGGGAAGAACGCCTGACCCGCACACCCACCCCCCTCCCGAACGGGCGGAGCGCCCCACCCCTCACCAGCGCTACGCTGAACGCATGACCCCGCCCGCACGGACCGTGCCGCTCGCCCTGGCCCTCCTGACGGGCGGCACGGCAGACGCCGCCAGCCACGACCTCCTCGCGGGCCTGTCCGCCGACGGCGTGTTCCGGCAGACGCGCCCCCTCCCAGACGACCGCGTGCGGCGCGGCGAGCGCGGCTACGCGCTGCTGCCCGACCAGTTCGGCGGGCAGTGGAGCGTCATCCTGAGCGGCACGCCCGCCGCCAACACCGTGCACTTCACCTTCATGGGCGGCCGCGCGGCCCTCACGCAGGGCGGCCCCACCATCGGCAAACTCATGGGCCGCATGGTGGGACGCGCCGCCACCACCTGCTTCAACGTCGGCACGGAACGCCTCCCCGACCTGCGCGCCTGGGTGGAGGGCGCCGTCCGCGCCGGACAGGACGTCACCCTCGACCGCCGATTCGGGCCGCTGCGCGCGCAACTCCTCGTGAACCGCACGGACGGCGACCCCGACTCGCCCGCCGGACTCGCCGAGGTGGACGTCCTCCTCACCCGCAGCGGCACGCCCGGCACCGCCCCCTGGACGAACACCTGCCGCGCCCCCTGAACACCCAACACCCGAACCCCGGCCATGACGGGCGCCGCTCACGGTCTGCCGCGCGCCCCTCTGGCACAATGCCGTCATGATCGACGTGGCAATCATCGGAGCGGGACCGGTCGGCCTGAGCGCCGCCATTCACGCCAAACGCGCGGGACTGAGTTACGAGGTGCTGGAGAAGGGCTGCGTGGTCAACGCGATCTTCGACTACCCCACATACATGACGTTCTTCACCACCGCGCCCGAACTCGAGATCGGCAACCACCCCATGGTCACCGGGCACGACAAGCCCGACCGCCGGGACGCCCTGATGTACTACCGCCTCGTCGCGCAGCGCGAGAACCTCAACGTCCGCCAGTACACCGAAGTCACCCGCGTGCACGCCGCGCCCGCCGGCTTCACCCTGGAAGTCGAAGCGCAGGACGGCACGCGCGGCGTCGTCGAGGCGCGCCGCGTCATCGTCGCCACCGGCTACTACGACAACCCCCTGCACCTCGGCATTCCCGGCGAGGACTCCGAGAACGTCTCGCACTACTACACCGAATCCCACCCCTTCTGGAACCTGAACGTCACCGTGATCGGCGCCGGGAACAGCGCCGCCGACGCCGCCCTCGACCTGTGGCGCGGCGGGGCGAACGTCACCATGGTCGTCCGCGCGCCCGAACTGAAAAGCACCATCAAGTACTGGGTGCGGCCCGACCTCGAAAACCGCATCAAGGAAGGCAGCATCACCGCGCACTTCGATTCGCAGGTGATGGAAATCCACCCGGAGCACGTCCTCGTGCAGCGGCAGGACGGCAGCACCCTCGACCTGCCCACCGACTACACCTTCGCCCTCACCGGCTACCGCCCCGACCTGAGCTTCCTGTCGGACCTGCACCTCGCCGAGCACGACGACCAGTGCCTCGTGCTCGACGAGCACTACGAGAGCAGCGTCCCCGGCCTCTTCGTGGTCGGCAGCGCCGGATTCGCCGGCAAGACCAACCAGGTCTTCATCGAGAACGGCCGCTTCCACGCCGACCACGCCATGGCCGAAATCGTGCGGCAGCTGCAGGCGCAGCAGGAACTCACCACCGCCTGAACACCTGCCCCGCCCCGCCATCTGGCGTATCCGGGGGTGCGCCGCGTGGCGGATGCCGGGGCGTGCGAAGGGGCGTACAGTGCGGGTCAGAGGCGAGGGGCGCGGTGCGCCGCACGTGCCGTCCCCCTCCTCCTCCTGGTGATTCTCCTTCTGCCCGGTTCCCCCTGTGGAACGCGGGCGTTTCGTGCGGTACAGGGGAGGCCGTGGGGGTTCCGTCGTCCTGAACGCTACACTGAGGGGACGAGCGCACCGACTCGCCGCTGCCGTGCGGGGGGCGCGGCGAGTCGGCACCGCCCGGCGTCCCATGCCGCCCCGCGTGAGGACTCATACGGTTTTGATCCGATTCCATGGATGCCGGAAGCAGCACCGACATCCCTTCCATCTCCTCAAAACCGTACTTGTTGGCACTCGCTTCGCTCGGCTGAACTCTACAAGTTCAGCTCAAACCCGTATCAGGCATGAACGAAGAGACAGACCATGGCGTGACGTTCGGCCGCGTGGCCCCCATGCTGCCGGTGCGGGACATGGCGCGCGCCCTCGCCTTCTACCAGGGCGTGCTCGGCTTCCGGAAGGTATTCGAGAACGGCCGCCCGGTCGGGTTCGTGATCCTGGAGCGCGGCGCGGCGGAACTGCACCTGACGCTGCAGCCCCATCACGCGCCCGCGCCGTTCAATGTCGCGCACCTGCTGGTGGACGACGCGGACGCCCTGCACGCCCGCTGCGTGAAGGCCGGGGCGCGCATCGTGAAATCGCTGCGGGACAAGGAGTACGGCCTGCGCGCCTTCGTGTTCCAGGACCCGGACGGGAACCGCATCGACGTGGGGCACGAAACCGGCGACTGAACGCGCCCCGGCACGGGCGGGTACAGGGAAGGGGAGCGCGGCCTGTACGGCTGGCGCTCCCCTCCGTCTCCTCCGGAGCGGATCAGTTCATGTTCATGCCGCAGTACGCGGCGGCGACGCGCGCGGCGACGGCGGCGTTGTTCTTGACGAGCGCGATGTTCGCCACGAGGCTGCGTCCGCCCGTGATCTCCACGATGCGGCCGAGCAGGTACGGGGTGGTGTCCTTGCCGGTGATGCCGAGCGCGTCCATGTCGCGCAGGGCCGCGTCGATGTGCGGCGCGATCTCGGCGGCCGGGATTTCCGCGTCGTGCGGGATGGGGTTCGCGAGGAGCGCGCCGCCCGGCTGGCCCGGCTGTCCGCCCATCCCGGCGTCGCACACGTCCCACTTGGCGCGCAGCACGGCGGCCGCCTGTTCGGGCGTGTCCACCGTGAGTGGCGACGTGAAGCCGGACGAGCGGCTGTAGAAGGACGGGAATTCGGTGGAGCCGAGCGTGAGGACCGGCACGCCCAGCGTCTCCAGTACCTCCAGCGTCAGGCCGATGTCGAGGATGCTCTTGACGCCCGCGCTCACCACGCACACCTGCGAGCGGCTCAGTTCGGTCAGGTCGGCGCTGACATCCATGCTGAGCGCCCCGCCGCGGTGCACGCCGCCCGTGCCGCCCGTCGCGAACACGCGGATCCCGGCGAGGTGCGCGACGCGCATGGTGCTGGCGACGGTGGTGGCGCCGTTGCGGCCGAGCGCGACGGTGTGCGGCAGGTCGCGCGTGCTGATCTTGCCGAAGGTGGGGTCCTGCCCGAGCTGTTCGAGTTCCGGGTCGTTCAGGCCGACCTTGATGCGGCCGCCGATCACGGCGATGGTGGCGGGCACCGCGCCCTCCTGCCGCACGACGGCTTCCACCTCGCGGGCCGTCTGGACGTTCTGCGGGTACGGCATGCCGTGGCTCACGATGGTGCTTTCGAGCGCCACGACGGGACGGCCCGTCTGCAGCGCGTCACGGACTTCGGGGGTGTACTCCAGCCTGGGGTTCAGCGTCATCGCCGGTCAGTGTAGAGCATCGGCCCGGCTGCCTTTCAGGTGCCGTGCGGGTGGGGGTCGCCGTGCGGCAGGGCGTGCAGGGCCGCGTCCCACGTCAGGGTGTCCGGGACGGTCTGGGCGCTCGCGACGGTCAGGGCGGCGCAGGCGTGCCCGAGCCGCACGGCGTCCCGGACCGGCCAGCCGCGCGTGAGGGCCGCGCACACGCCCGCCACGAGCGCGTCCCCGGCGCCCGTCACGTCGCGCACGTTGCCCGGCGTGCACGGCGTGCGGACCACCTCGCCGTCCGGGCCGTACAGGACGCTGCCGTGCGCGCCGAGCGTGAGCAGCACGTGCCGCGCGCCCCACCCGAGCAGGGTGCGTGCGGCCCGGTCGGGGTCCTGCTCGCCGGTCAGGGCCGCGAGTTCCTGCCGGTCCGGTTTGACGAGGTGCACGCCGTGCCAGTCGCCCGCCAGGGCCGCGGCGAGCCGGGCGGCCTTGGGGGCGCTGACCGGTTCGATCACGGCTCTCACGCCTGCCGCCCGCGCGGCGTCCAGCAGTGCGAGGACTGTGCCGGGCGGGAGGTTCGCGTCCAGCACCAGCAGGTCCGCGCCGGGCACGCCTGTACGCCAGGGGGCCGTCACGTCCGGCGTCAGCGTGTCGGTGAGGGCCATGGCGGCCAGCCCGACGTGCAGTTCGCCCGTGTCGTCCAGCACCGCGAGGTACAGGCCCGTCTCGCCCGGCAGGTGCAGCACGCCGTCCACGTTCACGCCCGCGCGGGCCGTGGCGTCCAGCACGCTGACGCCCAGCACGTCCCGCCCGACCGCGCCGAGCAGCCGCACGGATCGTCCGGGCAGCAGGCGCGCGAGGTGCTCGGCGATGTTGCGGCCCACCCCGCCCGGCGTGACGCCCGCCACGGCCGGGTTGCTGGTGTGCAGCTGCGGGGCGTGCAGGGTGCGGCCCAGCACGTCCGCGTTGATGCCGCCCGCCACGAGGACCGGCGGGAGCGGGGTGGGCCTGGGCGCGGTCGGGCGGCTCGGCAGGGAAGGCATGGGCGCTCAGCATAGCGGGCAGCGGGCCGGGCCGCGCCGGACGCCGTGCAGCGCTGCCCGGCACGGGAGGGGGCGACGCGCCTCTTCCGGCCGTGCCCGGAACGGATGCTCTAGACTCCCTGCATGGTGGACATCATCGTGGTGGGGGCGGGACTGGCGGGACTCACGGCGGCCCGGACGCTGGTCCGCGCGGGGCGGCGCGTGCGGGTGCTGGAGGCCGGCCCGCAGGTCGGCGGGCGCGTCCGCACGTTCACCCGGCAGGGCTTCACGCTCGACGAGGGGTACCAGGTGCTGTTCACGGCGTACCCCGCGGTGCGCCGTCACCTGGACCTCGCGGCGCTGGACCTCGTCACGCTGCCGCCCGCCGCTGCCGTCCGGCGCGGAGGGGACGTGCAGGTGCTCGGCGATCCCTTCCGCGACCCCGGCAGCCTGCTGTCCACCCTGCGCTCGGACGTCCTGCCGCTCGCGGACAAGCTGCGCGTCGCGCGGCTCGCGGTGTCGCTGCGGTCCGGCGCGCCGCACCTGCTGCTGCAGGGACCGGACCGTTCCACGGCCACGTACCTGCAGGAACTGGGCTTCTCGGACGGGGCGGTGCAGTCGTTCTTCGCGCCGTTCTTCGGCGGGATCTTCCTGAACCGCGACCTCAGCACGAGTGCGCGCCTCTTCCGGTACTACTTCCGGATGCTGATGGACGGCCAGATCGCCGTTCCGCGCGCCGGGATGCTTCAGATTCCCGCGCAGCTCGCGTCGGGTCTGAGCGTCTCGACGGGCGTGCGCGTGGAGCGGCTGGTGCAGACGGCACGCAGCGTCGTGGTGGACACCACCCTCGGGGAACTCGAGGCGGGCAGCGTCATCGTGGCGACCGACCCGCCCACCGCCGCGCACCTGCTCGGTGAGCCTGCCCCGGCCCTGGGGAGCGTGCCGAGCACGTACCTCAGCTACGCCGCGCCGCGCTCCCCGGAGGTGCAGCCGCGCCTGCTGCTGAACGCCGCCGGGGGCCTCGTCAACAACGCGCAGTGGATGGGGCAGGCCGTGCCGGGCCGCGCGCCGCAGGGGCAGGACCTGCTGGTGGTGACGGTGCCGGGCGCGCCGGACCTCGCGGACGCCGAACTGGACGCCGCCGTCCGCGCGGAGTTGCGCGACTGGTACGGGGACGCCGTGAACGGGTTCGGGACGCTCGCCGTGACGCGCGTCCCGCACGCGCAGTTCGCGCAGCCTGCCGGGTTCGCGTCGCGGCTCGCCGGGCACGCCACGCGGATGCCGGGCGTGCTGCGCGCGTCGGAATCCACGTCCATGAGCGGCATTCAGGGCGCGATGGAGAGCGGCGAGAAGGCCGCGGCGATCCTGCTCGGCGACCCGGTCGGCATGAGCCGCCCCAGGGGCGCCTGAACACGCGCCTGCCCCCGCGTGCCCGCCGCCCCTTCGGTACACTGGGCGGATGACGCGACCGCCCCCACCCCCGGCCGCTCCGCCTGCCGCTGCAGGCCACGACACCTTTCGCTCCGCGTCAGACGGTACCCTCAGGCGGCAATGACGGCCCACAGCGAGCAACGCGCCACGTTCGACCATCTCGTCTTCGCGTCCCGCGACCTCACGTCCGGCATGGACTGGGTCGAGACGCACCTCGGCATGCGCCCCACCCCTGGCGGCGAGCACGGGTACTTCGGCACGCACAACGCGCTGCTGCCCTTCCAGCGCGGGTACCTGGAAGTGATCGCCATCAACCCGGCCGCGCCGCAACCCACCCACCCCCGCTGGTTCGAGCTGGACACGCCCGCCATGCACGAGCGGCTGCGGTCCGGCCCGGCCCTCATCCACTGGGTGGCGGGCGTGACGTCCATCGAGCGGGCCGTGCGGCGCTCCACCGAGGACCACGGGGACGTGCTGGCCCTGTCACGCGGCACGAACAGGTGGCAGCTGACCGTCCCGCCGGACGGCTCCCTGCCGATGCAGGGCGTGCTGCCGAGCCTGATCCAGTGGGAGAGCCTCGCCCCGAACGCCCGGCCGCCCGGCAGCGACATGACGCTGGAGCGCCTGCACCTGCGCACCCCCCACCCGGAGCGCCTGCACGCCGCGCTGGACGCCCTGGGCTTCATCGGGACGCCGCTGGACGTGACCCAGGGCGACGCGGCCCTGCGCGCCACCTTCCAGACTGCCGGCGGCCCGGTCACGCTGCCCTGAACTTCAGGAAGGTTCCGCGCGCAGCACAGGGGCATGCGTCACGGGCATGGCAGAAGGGCGGGGCCGGAACGCACTGTCCGGCCCCGCTCCTTCCGTGGTCTTCCGCCTGCTCTCAGGCGGGGCTGGCGGTGCCGCTCAGCGCGCCCTTCTGCTGCAGGTACTCGGCGATCTGCACGGCGTTCAGCGCGGCGCCCTTGAGCAGCTGATCGCCGCTCACGAAGAGGTCCAGGCCGCCGTCGAACACGAGGCTGCTGCGGATGCGGCCCACCTCCACGTCGTACTCGCCGCTGCTCGTGAGGGGCATCGGGTAGAGTTTCGCTTCGGGGTCGTCCACGACCTTCACGCCGGGACTGCGGCGCAGCAGTTCACGCACCGCTTCCGGGTCGGCGGGACGTTCGAGTTCCAGCGTGATGGCCTCGCTGTGCGCGCGCATGGTGGGGATGCGTACGGCGGTGCAGCTGACGCGCAGGCTGTCGTCCCCGAAGATCTTGTGCGTCTCCCACACGACCTTCATCTCTTCCTTGGTGAAGCCGTTGCTCTGGAAGCTGTCGATGTGCGGGATGAGGTTGAACACGATGGGGTGCGCGAACACCTCGTGCCCGGCCGGGTTGCCCGCCAGGACGCTGCGCGTCTGCTCCTCGAGTTCCTGCATGCCTTTCGCGCCCGCGCCGCTCGTCGCCTGGTACGTGGACACGATCATGCGTTTCACGCCGTACGCCCGGTGGATGGGCCACACCGCGACAGCCGCGATGGCGGTCGTGCAGTTGGGGTTCGCGATGATCCCGTGGTGCGCGAGGGCCGCCTCGCCGTTGATTTCCGGCACGACGAGCGGCACCGTGTCGTCGTAACGGAAGGCGCTGGAGTTGTCGATCACGACGGCGCCGCCCTTCACCCACACGGGCGCGAGGGCCTTGCTGATGCTGCCGCCCGCCGACGCGAGGATCAGGTCGGCAGGAATGGGGCCGTCCGGCGTGGCCTGCACCGTGATCTCCTGACCGCGGAAGGTGAGGGTGCTGCCCGCGCTGCGCGGCGAGGCGTACAGCTGCAGTTCGCTGAAGGTGAGGGTGCTCTTCTCCAGCACGCTCAAGAGTTCGTGACCGACGGCTCCGGTGGCTCCTACGATGGCGAGTTTCATGGGGGTCCTCCTGCGGGGGTGGGATGTGGGCAACAAAAAACCCGCCATACGCGGCGGGCGGCTCTCGCTGATCGCGGGCCGCTCAACTGGGAATGGTGGTGCTCACGGGCATGGCTCAACCTTAGCCGCTCCCGGAGGGGGGGTCAAGGGGCCAGGTCCGCGCTGACTGGACAGGGCTGGCTGGGCAGGCGGGCCGCGCGGGGCGGGGCCTGTCCGGTGGGGGGGCGGTCAGCGGCGTTTACGCATGAAGCTCAGCCACCCGGCACGTTCGGGCGCTTTGGGCGGCGCGAAGTCCTCCAGCCGGATTTCCGGTTCCGGGTGCGCGGCGGCCTCCCAGCCGTACGGGGTGTGCACCAGCCCCCCGAACTTCCCGGCGCAGTACAGCGCGTGCGCCTGCTCGGCCTCGGGCGACACGGCGCGCGGGTCGGCCAGGGCCTCCAGCATCGCCTGGAGGCTGTCGTCGGGGCAGGCCCAGTGACCCTGGGCAAAGACAGCTTCGTGACCGTAGATGCGGATCCGTGCAGGCATAGGACTCCACTGGCCGGAACGCGGAACCGCTTCCCGGGACGCGACGATGAATGATGCTCCAGCATAGCGCACCCTGCCACGCGTGCCACGGGACCGTGCAGCGGGGGGCGAGGTGGGGGAGGGGTGAGCGCGTCAGTTCACGATCTTCTGTGCGGGCGGGGCGGGCAGCGTCACCTTCTGCCCGAAACGGCTCTCGTTCCCGGCGCGCAGGCGCACGATGTTCTCGCGGTGCTGGTAGAACATCATCGCGGCGACCACGCCCACGATCAGCAGTTCCCACCACGGGCGGCCCAGCAGCGCCGCGACCGCGAAGGTCGTCACGGCCCCCACCAGACTCCCGGCCGACACGTACCGCGTCAGGTACATGACCGTGAACGCCACCACGAACGCCACGCCGCTGCTCTGCGGGTCCACCAGCAGCATCATCCCGAAGCTCGTCGCGACGCCCTTCCCGCCCCGGAAGCCGTTGAAGGCGTTGAAGTTGTGGCCCACCACCGCCGCGAACCCGCACAGCGCCGCGAGCGGCGGCGTCAGCCCGAGCCGCTGCGCGATCAGCACCGCGAGCGCGCCCTTCAGGATGTCGAACAGGCCCACCACCAGGCCCGGCCCCCAGCCGAGGCTGCGCTGCACGTTGGTGGCGCCGCTGTTGCCGGAGCCGACCGTGCGGATGTCGACCCCCCGGCGGCGGGCCACCCAGGCCCCGGCCGGAATGGCCCCCAGCAGATAGGCGAGCAGCACGGCGACAATGACATACCCTGTGGACACGCCGCCCATTGTACTCGCCTGCACGCTTCCTGCCGTTCCGGGCAGTGGGCACGCTTCCCACCGTTCCGGACAGTCGGCACGCTGCCCGCCGGTCCGGGCGGCCGGTGCGCTACCTTCGGCGTATGTCCTCCCACCGCTTCAAGACCAGCGAGCAGGCCGTGCCGGGCCTGAAAGCCGAAGTGTACGAGATCGCGACCCTGCAGCGCGTCATCCAGAACCACGCCTCGGGCGCCGAGATCGCCGAGCACTACCACGCGACCGGGCAGCGGCAGGTGCGCTTCACGCTGGAGAATGCGGGCATCCTGCTCGAACCGGGCGCGTTCCTGTACTCGCACGGCCGCATCGTGAGCGCCGTCAGGCAGCACGAGAAGGGCGGCATGCTCACGCGCGCCCTGCGCGGCAACGCCACGGGCGAATCGGCCTTCGCGACGAGTTTCGACGGGACGGGCGACGTGTGGACGGAACTCACGCGGCAGCACTTCGTGATCGCGGAACTCGACGGTCAGGACGACCTGCTTCTCGACGACCGCGCCTTCTACGCCTGCCAGAACACCGTGCAGCTGACGACGCACATGCACCGGGGCGTGTCCGGCGTGCTGTCCGGCAACGGCTTCGCGCAGCCGCGCCTGTCCGGCCGGGGCCTGTTCGTGGTGGAGTCGCCCGTCGCGGCCGAGGAGATCGAGGTGGTGGAACTGCGCGGCGAGGAACTCGTGCTGGACGGCGACCTGATGCTGATGTACAGCGCGTCCCTGCAGGTGCAGCTGCGCCCCCTGGTGCGCGGCCTGCGCAGCGCCATGCGGAGCGGCGAGGGCCTCGTGTACGTGCTGAGCGGGCACGGGCAGGTGTTCTTCACGCCCACGCACCGCAAGGCGTCCATCGCCTCTGTGGGTGAGCTCTGACGGTTCTGAGCTGAACTTCCGGCGTTCAGCCGGGCGGAACGCGAAGCCGCCGCCCGCCGCGAGCACCAAACCGGATGAGCTGACGGGCAGGAGAACGTAAGGAACGGGTTCAGGACTCCGGATTCGGAACTTCGGGGTCGTCCTGCACGCCGTACAGCTGCGCGCGCCGCAGGATGCGTTCCGCCCAGCCGCGGTGCGTGGTGGGTTCGCACATCGCGCCGTCCAGGGCGAACACGGCGTCCGCGTCCGGTTCCAGGATCGCGCGGGCCTGCGCGAGGTGCCGGGCGTCCACCCGGTACGCTTCCGTCACCACGCTCACCTGCGAGGGGTGAATGACGGTCTTGCCGGTCAGGCCGCGCTCCAGGTCCTGACGCAGTTCGCGGCGCAGCGTGACGGGATCGCTGAACACCTCGTACACCGGGCTGGACAGCGAGAAGCCCCACGGCACGAAGGTGCCCACCAGCATCTGGATCGTCTGCGCGAGCGGTCCCTCGTGCAGCGTCTGTCCCGGCACGCGGCGCAGGCCGAGCAGCTGCATCAGGTCGTTGCCGCCGAGCCTGAGCGTCAGGATGCGGCGGCTCATGCCGCTGTCCGTCAGGAAGTCGCGCAGGGACTCCATCTGGCGGGCGCTGAACACCTCGCGCGTCTCCAGGGTGGGCATGACGGGCACGCCGGGCGGCAGGAGGCCCAGGGTGTCGCGCAGGGTGCGGCGCGTCGCCTTGGGCAGCACGAAGCCGTGCAGGTTGCGCCAGCCGTCCATGCCGAGCACCGCCTCCAGGGTCCGCAGGTCACGGACGCGCACGAAGCGCAGCGGTCCGCTGCCGGGACGCAGCTGCGGGAGGGCGTCCGTGAGGCGCGCGAGGGCGAGCGGCACGTCCTGCGTCCGCACGGCGTCCTCCAGGCAGTAGATCAGGGAGTGCGGGAGCGGCAGGCCGCCGGGGCGTCTGTCGCCGTTGCCGAGGTCGGCGAGGTCGTGGCGGGTGGCGGGCGTGTACAGGCTCGCGCCGAGCTGCAGCGGGTCGATGGCGGGCGTGACGGTGGTGGGCGTGGCAGGCCTTCTGAGGGTCACGGGGTCTCCTCCCGGTGCCGTTCTTCCCGGTGTCCGGGGCCGATGAGGCTCATGGCGGCGTACGGCAGGTCCGGGTGCAGGTGCACGGGCAGGCCCGCGTCCCTCGCCATGACTTCCAGGTGGTGCGTGTCCTGCGTGCTGGCGCGCACGACGAGCGCGGCCGGGCGGCGGCGCAGGAACACGCGGGTCGCCTCGCCGATGCCGGGCTTGGCGAGGTGCGGGTCGCGGCACCCGTACTGCGCGGCGATGGCGAGGGCCGCGCTGGCCGGGTCGTGCGGGCGGTCCTGCGGGACGGGCAGGGCGTGCGCGCTGCGGGTCAGGGTGTCGAGGGCGTTCACGTACGCGGCGCTCACGTCGTGCGCGTGCAGGGCGTGCAGGTGCTCGGCAGCGTGCAGGCCGCGGGCCGCCGCGTCCCGCGTGAGGAAGGTGCGGCTCACGAGGCCGCTCACGGTGGCGTTCAGGGCCGCGTGCGGCAGCAGCCGGTCCTCGAAGCTGCCCGCCAGGGTCGCCACGCCCGCCGGGTCGTACAGGGCCGCGAGGGTGGGGCGCACGACGTGCCCGGCGAGACTGCCGCGCAGCGTCTCCAGGATGCTGCCCTTGCCGGTCCAGCCGTCCACGAACACCACGCTGCCCGCGTCCCGTTCGCGCAGCAGCAGCGCCAGCGCGTGCAGGTCCAGCCCCACCCCGCGCACGATGCTCAGCCCGTAGTGCGCGCTGTCCACGCCGGACCTGCTCAGCAGGCGGTGCAGCAGCACGCCCGCCGGGAAGCCCGCCCGCGCGAGCGACACGAGCGTCACGCTGCCCCCGGCCGCGCGCGCCTGCAGCTGCGCGGCGAGGCCCAGCAGGGCGGCCGCGACGTGCGGTCCGTTGCGCTGCAGGGCGTCCCGGTACGTGGCGGTCTGCAGGTCGCTGGGCGGCGCTTCCGGCGTCAGGAAGTGCCCGTACGACTCGCCCGCCGCGATGCGCGACTCCTTCTCGGCGAGCGTGACGGTGGGGGCCTCGCCTGCCGCGATCAGCAGGCGCAGGTCGCCCTGCGCGTAACTGCTGCGCACGGTGGCGGGGGGGTGCGGGGCGGGTGGGGGCGGCCTAACGCTGCTCAAGTTCGTTCTCCAGCACCGCGCGCATCAGCTGACTGTTGCCGGGCGTGAGCGCAAAATCGCACAGGTTCATGAAGGGCACGTCAGCCAGGCTGTCGCCCAGACCCAGCGTCACGAGTTCCTCCCCGTCGTGCTCCTCGCGCAGCTGTTCCAGCACGTACGCGGCGGCCGCTTCCTTGCTCACGCCGCGCGCGATGACGGTCAGGTTGTTGCCGTTCGCAAAGTACCGCAGGTCGATGCCCGCCTCCTGCCGCCACAGCGCCCACTGCTGACTCATGGCGTCCAGGCTGTTCTGCAGGGCATACGGGTGCTTCACGACGACCATCATGGGGAGGCCGGACGCCTCGTGCAGGCGGACGGTGCAGTCGAGGTGCATCAGGTCGCTGATGTGCTGCGCGGCCTGCGCGGCGAGCCGCAGCGCTTCCGCCTGATCTTCGAGCGTCTCGCGCATCACGAGCGTCCACGCGCGGTCCGGCTGTCCGCCGGGACGCAGGACGGTCGCGCCGTGGTCCAGCACCGCCCAGGACTCGAAGCTCATCACGACCCGTTCGAACGCTTCCCGGTCGCGGCCCGTGACGGGCACCAGGGTCGCGCCGCGCAGCAGCGTGCCGAGCAGGTGCGCCTGCGTGCGGCTGTGGAAGCTGTGCGGCTCGCCCGTCCGGTCGAGGGTGGCGGTGCCCGCGCGGAGCGCCTCGTCGAGTTTACGGCCGGTGAAGAAGAGGGTGTCGTCCAGGTCGCACAGGGCGATGGTGTGCATGGGAACCTCCGGGGTGGGTGGGAGAGGGTGCGTGGTCAGGCGAGCCGGACGGCCGTGGCGTTCAGGGCGTCCAGCAGGGCCGGGTCGGGGTGGGCGTGGCCTTCGTAGCCGACGAGGATGTGGTCGAAGGCCCCAGCGGTTACGTTATACACGAAGTTCGGGATGCCGTCTCGGTAATTGTCCGTGAACTCCAGCGCCGACCCGATCTCCCCCCACACCGTCACCGGACTGCGCGTCGTCGCCGAATGCCGCACCACCAGATCCGGCCGCGCCTCCTGCACCCGCAGCGCCAGCAGATACGGCAGGTACTGGAACTCCCCCGTCCCCAGCACCAGCACCCGCGCCCCCACCGGCAGCCCCAGCAGGCCCGCGAGCGCCTCGGAGAGCAGCGGCGAGTCGCTCACGTCCTCCCCGGTCCTCGCCCCGCGCGGCGCGAGCAGGTCCGTGCGGTCCCCCCCGTCCCCTACCACCGGCGGCAGCACCGGCGGCCGGTACGCGGCGTCCGCCTCGAACTCCAGCGCGCCGCTCAGCAGACTCACGCTCCGCACCGGCACCCCCACCGCCGCCTGCACCTGCGCGTGCCTCGGGCACAGGTCCGTCAGGCTCACCAGCACCACCTCCCGCAGCGCCGGGTTCAGCGCCCGGTACGCGCACGCCAGGTTCTCCAGCGTCGTCCCGGTGGACAGCTCGTCGTCCACCAGCACCAGCGTCCCCGCCTGCCCGAAGTGCCGCGCGTCCCGCTCCCGCACCGGGCGGTACAGCAGGTGCCCGCTCGCGTGCGAGTGCGGCTCCTGAAACTCCAGCGCCAGCGGCGACCGCAGGTGGTACCGGGTGGTGTGCAGGTACGTCACGTCGTCCCGGCAGGACAGGCGCGCCCACTCGCGCGCCACGCCCTCCCCGAGCGCCGTGGCCGTCTCGGCCAGCCCCACCACCAGCACCGGCCCCGGCAGCCCCTGCGGCAGCTGCGCCGCCAGCGCACGGTGCGCCTCACGCACCGTGAGCGGCGACACCGGCACGTGCTTGCCCAGCACGCGGCTCACGAGCAGGTAACCGCGCTTCGGGTTACGGCGCACTCCGAAGCCCAGCAGCCGCTCCAGCGGCCACGCACTGCCCGCCGTCCCGTCCGGCACCGCGCCGTCCCGCCCGGCCACAGAGGGTGGCCCGCCGTGCAGGGCGAGCCGCAGCTCGCCGCTCGGCAGCCGCACGCGCGTCACCGTCCCGCCGGAACCGCCGGTCTCCGTCACCGTCCCTTCCGCCTCCGTCACCGTTCCCCCGTCGGCCCGCGTCACGACCGCACCGCCGCCGCGCCGTCCGGTCCCGGCATCCCGCCCTCCAGCACCACCGCGGTCTTCATTTCCGCCACCCGCAGCCCCGTGCGCCCCGCAGGCACGTCCTGCGCCCGCACCTCGCCCAGCGCCAGCCGAGCGGCCAGCGACGCGAAATTCACGCCCGCCGCCATGCTGTACCGCAGCCCGCCCGACGCGCGCGCGTTGATCTCCAGCATGTTCGCCACGCGCGACCCGTCTGGCAGGACCGCGTCCTTCGTCTGAAAGTTGAAGATGCCGCTCAGCCCGTACCGCCGCGCCACGCCCCGCGCCGCCTCCAGCAGGTCCGGCCGGTCCTCGATCAGCTGCGGACCGCCGTCCGGCAGCTTGCGCCGCACGACCGCCGCCGCCAGCTCGCCCTGCCACGCCACGCAGTCGACGGACCGTTCCGCGCCCTCCAGCGTGTGCATCAGCAGCATGGTCGGCAGCGCGGAGCCGTCCTCCTCGCCCTGCGCGAACAGGCGCCGCGCCTCGTCGTAACTCATCTGGTACAGTTCGCCCTTCAGGAAGCTGCCCAGGTCACGGCCCTCGGTCAGCACCCGGAACCCGGCCGCGTAGATGCCGCGCGCGGGCTTCACGCACAGCCGCGTCACGCCCGGCACGAACGCCGGATGAGCCCGCAGCGCCGCCACGCCCGCCTCGAAGCCCGCCACGTCCCGGAAGGTCGTCCAGGCCGGAATCGGCAGCAGGTCCGCGTCCCAGCCGCTCAGGAATTCGTCCTTGCGGTCCAGCAGGCGCAGCGTGGCCGCGTCCGCCACCGTCAGCACCTGCACCCCGGCCGCCAGGAATTCCGCCGCCCGGTCCGCGACGGCCGCCGCCTCCTTGCCCACGATGAACACCTGCGGCCGCTCGCGCCACACGGTCTCCAGCAGCCAGTCCACGTACGCCGCGCCGAGCAGGCCGCGCGGCTCCTGCACGCCCCGGTCCGCCACGTGCAGCATCGGGTTCTGCGGGTCGCTGTGACTCGCGAGCGTCCGCAGCCGCCCCTCCTGCCGGACGGCCTCGATCTGCGCGCTGGTGACGGAGAAATTCTTGTTGAAGTACACGGTGTCCATGCATGCCTGCCTTGAAGGACTTCCGGAACGGCCCGCACTCCGGAACGAGAAGGTGAAGGAAACGGTGAGCGGCACGGCCGCCCGGCGTGACGACCGGCCGGGCAACGCGAACGGGAAAACAAGGGAGGGGAGAGGAGGACCGTTCAGGAACCCATGCCGCCCAGCTCGCGGCCCAGCTGCCGCGCGGCGCGGCGCAGCTCACCCTCCAGTCGCGGCCCGTGCTGCGCGGCCGCCGTGCGGAACCGGCTCAGCTCCCCGGCACTCAGCCGCGCCAGCACCACGAAGCGCGGCGCGCCCTCCCCGGCCCCCTGCGCGCCCTGCACCTCGATGCGCGCCCGGCGCGCCCCGAGTCCGTCCAGCAGGCCCGCCAGGAACTCCGCGTGCACCTCGGACTCCGCCCGGATCTGCCGCTCCGGCCGCGCGAGCAGCCACGCGCCCTGCAGTGCGCGCAGCTGCACCGCCTGCGCGATGGGCCGCGCATCCTGCACGATGTCTTCCGGTGTCAGGGCCGCGCCCGCCTGCACCAGCAGCTCCTCCGTCAGTTCCGGGTCCGCGTCCAGCCAGCCCGCCGCGCGCGACGCCACCAGCGCCGGCACCGACAGCGCCTCCAGCACCTGCCGCCGCTCCGGGACGCTCAGGTCCTCGGCATCCACGAGGCGCAGCAGGGCGTCGTCCTGCCCGTCCGTGCCGAGCGCCGCCAGCCACCCGTGCGCGGGCCGCCAGCCCTCCAAGTCGTCCGGATCGCGGGTGGGCGGCAGGCCCGGCTCCAGATCCCGGAACGTCAGGCCGTGCGTGCTCAGCAGCCGCACCAGCGCCCCGCGCGCCGCCTGCCGCTCCCCGCCCGACGCGCCCCGGTACAGGTTCAGGACGCCCCTGGCCCGGTTGAGGAGATTGCTGTCCGTCATGCCCTCAGGCTAGCGTAGCGTGCCCCGGCCCGCGCCCCGGAACGGCAGGGGCGGGACAGTCCCGCAGAACTGCCCCGCCCCCACCCGCCTCCGGGTGTTCCGGTCAGCTGCGCGAACTCGTCTGCTCCAGCGCCTCGCGGCGGTTGGCGCGCAGGCTCGTCCAGATGGCGAGCGCGATGAAGCCCGCCCCGATCAGACCCGTCACGACCTCCGGGATGTGCACGCTGTCACTCATGCTGAGCAGCATGATCACCGCGAGCGCCCCGATGCCGTAGTGCGCGCCGTGCTCCAGGAACCGGTACGTGTCCAGCGTGCCGCTGCGGACGAGCGACACCGTCAGGGACCGCACGAAGATCGCGCCGATCGTCAGGCCCGCCGCGATGATCACGATGTCCTTCGTGAGCGCGAACGCACCGATCACGCCGTCCAGCGAGAAGCTCGCGTCCAGCACCTCCAGGTACAGGAAGCTCGCCAGGCCCGCCGCGCCCGCACGGGCCGCCATGTCGTCCACGTCGAACAGGTTGCCGAGCGCGTCCACCACCAGGAACACCAGGATGCCGACCACGCCCGCGATGAGCGCCGTGTACTGCATGTCGGGCGCCACGAGGTAATGCACGCCGAGCAGCAGCACCGCGCCCGTGATCACGACCTGAATGGTGTCCAGGCGACCGACGCGCGCCAGCTTGCGTTCCAGCCACGCGAACCAGTGCTCGTCCTTGTCGGGATCGATCAGGTACTTCAGGAACACCAGCATCAGGAAGCTGCTGCCGAACGCGTTGATCGGAACGCGCGCCTCCTCCAGGTGACGGCTGTACTCCTCCGGGTTCCCGAACGCCTGCTGGATCACCTCGAAGAAGCCCAGGCCCGCCGTGATCGACACGATCACGATGGGGAAGATGAACCGCATGCCGAACACGGCGATCAGGATGCCCCACGTCAGGAAGCGCCGCTGCCACTTGGGGTCCATGTTGCGCAGCACGCCCGCGTTCACGACGGCGTTGTCGAAGGACAGCGACAGCTCCAGAATGCCGAGCAGCATGGCGATGATGAGGGCGGACCCGGCGGCCGAGATGGAGTTGCCGTTGCGCAGGTACCCGTCCACCACCGCCACGATGAGGGCCACGACGCTGACGCCGATGGCGAAGCCAAAGTTCTTGACGAAATTCTGCATGTCTTCTCCGGTGATACAGGACGCGGCGACCCGCTCACGGTGCCGCTCCGGCCGGACCTCGCTGGGCCCGGTCACGGTCGAACGTCAATCTAGCGTGGTGGGCGGGGGACAAAGAAGCCCCGAATGAGAAGGACTGTACCTTCCGCTCACCCGGGGCAGAGACACGCCGAGGCGCGACCCTCCAGTCCGGTGACGCCCGTACCGTGCAGGGACGTCACCGGAATTCCGTTCAGATCACGACGCCGTAACTGCCGCACAGGGCCTTCAGGCCGCCCGCGTACCCCTGACCGACCGCACGGAACTTCCACTCCGCGCCGTTGCGGTACACCTCCGCGAAGATCACGGCCGTCTCGGTCGAGAAGTCCTCACCCAGATCGAAGCGCACCACCTCGGCGCCCGTGTCCTCGTTCACCACGCGGATGAAGGCGTTGCGGACCTGCCCGAAGTTCTGACGGCGGGCGTCCGCGTCGTGGATGGTGACCGTGATGGCGACCTTGTCCACGTCCTGCGGCACGAGACCCAGGTCCACCTTGATCTGCTCGTCGTCACCGTCGCCCGCCCCGGTGCGGTTGTCGCCCGTGTGCTCCACGCTGCCGTCCACGCTGCGCAGCTGGTTGTAGAAGATGAAGTCCGCGTCGCTGCGGACCCGGCCGCCGCTGTTCAGCAGGAAGGCGCTGGCATCCAGGTCGAAGTCCTGACCGTCGGTGGAGCGCGCGTCCCAGCCCAGGCCGACCACCAGTCGGCGGAGGTTCGGGTCCTGCTTGCTGAGGGAGAGATTGCCGCCTTTCTGAAGGGAGAGCGCCATGATTGATCCTCCTGTGCGTCCCGCCGGGCTGCGTTGGGCCTGCGGGCGTGGGGTGCGGGCCGCGGGGTGTCCCGCGTCCCTGTGGAAGCTTACGACGTGCGGGGCTTACAGGTGACGGCGGATGTCCGGCAGCATGTCCTGAAAGGTCCGCCCGCGGCTGGGCGTGCCGAGCGCCTGCATGTTCCAGTCGCGGCCCTCGCGGTACAGGCGCGCCATGACCTGCCCGGTGTGGTCGCCGCCCGCCGAGAGGTTGAAGCGCGCGATCTCCGCGCCGCCCGCGTCGTTCACGAGGCGGCAGTACGCGTTCTCGACCTTCCCGAACGTCTGCCCGAGAAAGCTGTTCACGGTGAACACGATGGTCTGCACGTCCTGCGGAACGCGCCCCAGGTCCACCTTGATCTGCTCGTCGTCGCCGTCCCCGGCGCCGGTGCGGTTGTCGCCGGTGTGCGTGACGCTGCCGTCGCGGCTCTTGAGCTGCCGGAACCACACGCTGTCGAGCAGGGTGCCGCCCGCGTCGAAGAACAGCGCGCTGGCGTCCAGGTCGATGCTGCCGCCGTCGCCGCCCATCAGCTTCCCGAGGAAGCCCTTGGGTTTGGCGACGTCCCAGCCGAGGCCCATGGTGACGCGCTGCAGGCCGCTCCCGGCGGTCTTTTCGAGGCTGATGGTCTGGTTCTTGCTGAGGCTGAGTGCCATGAGACTCCTTGAAGTGCGGTGGGTGGTGCAGGTCCTTGTGAGGGGTGGGGGGTCAGCGCAGTCCGGCGCGGCGGCTCTCGCGGTCCCAGGTGTCGAGCTCGTTCACGAGCAGTTCGAACAGTTCCGCGTCGGGCAGCCGGATGGGGCTGCGGACCTTGAAGAAGTCCGCGTTGTCCACCACGCGGCCCGGCAGGTCGTCGAGCTTCTCCAGGAACTCGAAGTCCACGCGGCCCGCCTCGATGCCCATGAACTTCCAGAAGATCGCCTCGCTGGACGCGTCGCGGATCTCGCGTTCGGCGGCCGCGCGGTTGCTGGTCGCGCCGTCCGTGATGAACAGCACCAGCACCGGGTCGCGGCTGGATTCGCGGCGGCTGTCCTCCCGCACGAGTTTCAGGATGGGGGAGTAGTGCGTGCCGCCCTCGAACTGAAAGCGCAGGCCCGGCACGAAGCCCTCCACCGTTTCGAGCGACACGCTGCCGATGCGGTGCGCCTGAATGCCGAACAGGTACACGTCCACCTGCCCGTCGTCGTCGAGGCGCGCGGCGAGCGCCAGGGCGCGGCGCACGAGGTCGTCGACGGCGCCGCTGCGGAACTCCTGCGTCATGGACGCACTGATGTCCAGCACGAGCTTCACGCGGTAGCGTGCCTCCGACAGGCCGCGCTTTTCGAGGCTGACGGCCGCCTGCTTGATGAGGTTCACCATGCCGGGCGTGCTCTCGGCCTTCCTGAGCAGCACCGCCTGCCGTTCCTTCACGAGCGACACGGGCGTGGCGGCGGGCGCGGGTGGCGCAGCGGGCGGCGCGGACGCGTCGTCGCTGGCTTCGCCGCCGAAGTACTCCAGCAGGGCCTTCAGGCCGCCGCCGAAGCCCTGACCGACCGCCTGCACGCGCCAGTCGCCGCTGTGCCGGTACAGTTCCAGCAGCATCAGCGCCTTCTCGCCCGCCAGGCCCGCCGCGCCGAGCGGCATGCGCGCCAGGGGCGTGCCGCCCGCCGCGAGCGTCACGCTGCCGCCCTGCATGGCGCTGAGCGGGGCGGTGTCGCTCGTCGCGACGAACATCAGGCGCGACACGCTCGCCGGGAGGGCCGCGAGGTTCACCTCGAAGCGCCGCGAGGTGCCGTCGCCGCTCACGGTGACTTCGCCCTGCGGGCTGCTCGGCTGGTTGAAGAACACGAAGTACCGGTCGTCCTTCAGCTGGCGGTCGTCGTCCAGCCCGAATACGCTGAGGTCGGCGTCGGGGTGCTGCACGTCCACCGTGACGGTCAGCTGGCGTGCGGGCGTGAGGTCCGCCAGCTTGAGTTTCTGGCCTGCCTGGAGGTCTTGCATGGAGGTCCTTGTGGAACATGGTAGCCGCGCGGAACGCGGAACCGGATGAACTTGAGGGGGACAGCGTCCGGGGGCGGCGTTACTTGCTGCCTGCCTTCCACTGGAAGCCGAAGCCGTAGTGCTGGTCGCAGTCCTGATGCCCCTGGAAGTAGCGTTCTTCCTTGCTGACCTCGATGCGCCCGCCGACGTTCTCGAACATGGCGATGGCGCAGAAGGTGCGGCGTGCGTCGGGGTTGTTCAGGCGGATGAAGATCTCGTTGCCGCCCGCGTCCTTGACGTTCAGGCGGCCGTTCACGGCGGTGAAGTCGCTCGTGCCCTGATAGATGAACGCGAACACCAGCACCTGCTGGATGAGGTCGGGGCGCAGGATGTAGAGGTTCTCGCCGTCGAGCGCCTGCCCGCTGCGGTCGTCCTTGTCGAGCATGATGTACGGCGAGAAGCGCTCGGACCCGAAGCGCCCGCCGAGCGCCTGGATGACGCCCATGTCGCCGTCCTTCATGACGTACATGCAGCCGAGGTCGAGGTCCGAGTCGCCGACCGCCACCGGCAGCCCGAAGATGCCGCGGCGGGTGCCGCCGCCCTTGTCCCAGTTGAGGTTGACGTGCACGGGCTGCTGTCCGGCGTCCTTGCGGAGGCTGATGCTGGCGCGCTGGCCCTGCTTTTCGAGCGTGACCTTGCTGAGCCGCACCGTGCTGGGCGGCGTGCTGGCGGGTGTTGCAGGGGTGGGCGGGACGGGCGCAGCGGGTCGCCGCGTGTCGATGGGCGCTGCGGGACTGGCCGCCGGGGCGGGTGCGGGGCGCGGCGGGGCAGGCGCGGGCGGGGCGGCATTCACGGGTGGGGTGGGCGTGGGGGCCGGGGCCGCCACCTCACCGCCGTACGCCTTCACGAGCGCGTCCAGCCCGCCCGCGAAGCCCTGCCCGACCGCCGAGAGGCGCCACACGTCCTTCAGGTACACTTCCGCCACGATCACGGCCCGCTCCGGCCCGAAATCCGCGCCGTGGAACGGGAAACGCGCACGTTCCTGCCCGCCCGCCCGGACGCTCAGGTGCCCGCTGGAGATCTGCGAGAAGCTGCCCGCGTCCACGCTGGCCGTCACCATCAGGCGCTCCACGCTGCGCGGCACGCGCGACAGGTCCAGCGCGAAGCGCGTCTCGCCGCCCGCCTGCGGGCCGAGCAGCGTCACCGCGCCCTCCGGGCTGGACCGCTGGTTGTAGAAGATCATGTACCGCTCGTCCGACAGTTTCCCGGCCGGGTCGAGCCCGAACACGCTCACGTCGTACTCGCTGGCGGGACCGGCCACGCGCACGCCCAGTTCCAGCTGCAGGGAGGGCGTCAGGTCCGACAGTTTCAACCGCTGACCACGAATCAGTTCAGGCATGCATGCTCCACGTGGGGGGACGGAAGGTAAGGAAAGGCGGAGCCGGGACGCCACCCGGTTCCGCCTTCCAGAAGTGCTGCTTGTTCAGGCGGGGCGGGGGCGACCGTGCCCGCCTGCGGGCGTCTTCAGGCGTTCACGCCGTAGCTCTGCACGAGCGCCTGGAAGCCCGCGTCGTACCCCTGGCCGATCGCCTTGAACTTCCAGTCGGCGCCGCTGCGGTACACCTCGCCGAAGATCATGGCGGTGACGGTCCCGGCGTCCTCGGACAGGTCGAAGCGCGCGATTTCCGCGCCGCCGTCGCCGTTCAGCACGCGGATGTACGCCTTGTCGACCATGCCGAAGTTCTGGCCGCGCTCCTTGCCCTCGTAGATCACGACGGTCGCCACGACCTTCTGCACGTCGGCGGGCAGCTTCTCGAGGTCGATCATGATGGTCTCGTCGTCACCGTCGCCCGCGCCGCTGCGGTTGTCGCCCGCGTGGACCACGCTGCCGTCCGAGGACTGCTTGTTGTTGAAGAACACGAAGTCGGCGTCGCTGCGGACCTTGCCCGCGTCGTTCACGAGGAACACCATCGCGTCGAGGTCGAACTCCTTGCCGTCCGTCTTGCGGGGGTCCCAGCCGAGGCCCAGCGTGATCTTCTTGAGTCCGGGGGCTTCCTTGCTCAGCGAGACGTTCCCGCCCTTGGTCAGTGATACGGCCATGTTGTGCTCCTAGGGGTCCTGCAAGAGTAGAGAGAGGGTGAGTGGCGTTCCGGCGGACCTCCGCGCACGTGCCCGCGCGGTGCGCGGAGGTCGGTGCGGGCCGCGTCCGCAGGTGCGGTCGCGGTCCCGTGGAGTCTGCCTTGCGCCCAGTATGCCGAGCGCCCGGTGGCCCCTAGGTATCATTAACATTTCAAAAACATGAAGAAACGGTATAGCCGCTCCCGGCGGCTCGGCGGGAGGGCCGAGCTGCAGAGCCGCCCTCCGCCCCGTGCCGCACGGAAAGGGACGGCACGTCACAGGTACCCTACGCCAAGTGGCCTAACGGTCCGGGCGTCTGCTACGCTGGAACCACACCAGCAAGGAGGTGCAGTCATGAGCGAGAATATCCAGATCGTCCTGTCCGTCCGCAGCGTCCAGACCCTCATCCACCGGAGCCACCATGCCGCACCCACCACTGAGACCCACCGCCCAGATCCAAGGCCCTGACCCGCTGCGCGGCCCCCGATGAAGGGCCGCAACGACCTGCTCCTCGACGACGTGACCGGCGACCCCCGGCAGCGCATGGAGCAGAAGAAGCACAAGGTCCAGGGCAGACGCCGCCGCAAGGACATGGTCCTGCCTGCCGACGGCAGCGACGCCGAGGCAGGCGACCCCACCCTCCTGAACCTCCGGAAGCTCGGGTACCTCACCGAGATCCTCGGAGAACTCAAGAGCGGCAAGGAAGCCACCGTGTACCTCGCGCGCGGCCCGCGCGGCCTGATCGCCCTCAAGCTCTACCGTGACCTCGAAGCGCGCAGCTTCAAGAACGACACCCTGTACCGCGCCGGGCGCGCCGTCGGCGACGAACGCATCGCCCGCGCCATCCGCAACCGCACCGCGGCCGGCGTCAAGGCGCAGCAGGCCCTCTGGACCGGCGCGGAGTACGCCATGCTCTGGAAACTCTGGAGTGCCGGGCTGAACGTCCCCGAGCCGCTCGTGGGTCCCGGCGTGAAGGCCTGCGCCGCCACCTCGCCCGCCGTGCTGATGCGCTTCATCGGGGACGAGGACGACGCCGCCCCGCGACTCAGCGAGGCCGTCCTGACGCCCGAACACGCCCTGATCGCCTGGAACGGCGCGCTGGACGGCATGGCCGCCCTGCTGCGGCTGGGCCTCGTGCACGGCGACTACAGCACCTACAACCTGCTCTGGTGGGAGGAGACTGTCATGATCATCGATTTTCCGCAGGTCTCGGACCGCGAAAACCCCAACTTCCAGCACCTGCTCGAACGCGACGCGGACAGCCTCAGCCGCAGCTTCCTGCGGCACGGCATCCGCGAGACCGGCGAGAGCACCCTGCGCGAGGTGCAGAAACGCGCCGCGCAGCCCGGCCCGCCGCCCCGCATCCAACTGCCCTGACCCCCGCAGCGCACCCCCGCCCGGCCCGCCCGACAGGGAAGGCCGGGCGGCTGCACTTTCCCCCTCCCGCGACCGCTACCCTGAACGCATGCCCGCCCCCACCCCCCAGCCGACCGCGCAGCCGTACCGGTCGGTGCTGTATGTTCCCGCCGACAACGCCCGCGCCGTGCAGAAGGCCCGCGCCCTGAACGCCGACGCCGTCGTGCTGGACCTCGAAGACGCCGTCCACCCGGACGCCAAGGCCGCCGCCCGCACGGCCGCCACCCAGGCCCTGCGCGGCGGCTTCGGCTGCCCCGTGATGCTGCGCCTGAATGGCCTGGACTCCCCGCACTTCCAGGCGGACCTGGAGGCCGCCCTGCTGTCCGCGCCCGCCGGCATCGTGCTGCCCAAGGCGGAGGACGCCCGCGCCGTGCGCGAACTGCACCTCGGCGTGCCGCTGTGGCTGATGATCGAGACGCCGCTCGGCGTGCTGCGCGCGCCCGAACTGGCGGCCGTGCCGGGCGTGGCGGGCCTGATGGTCGGCGCGAACGACCTGCACCTCGCCCTCCACGCCCGCCGCACCCCGGACCGCGCCGCGCTCGCGTACACGCTGGGTGCCGTGCTGCTCGCCGCGCGCGCGGCAGGCGTCACGGCACTCGACGCGGTGTACAACGACCTGCACGACCTGCAGGGCCTGGAGCGCGAGTGCGTGCAGGCCCGCGACCTCGGCTACGACGGCAAGACCCTCATCCACCCGGCGCAGGTGGACGTGGCGAACCGCGCGTTCGGCGTGACGGAAGAGGAAGCCCAGGCGGCCCGCGACCTGCTGGCGACGTGGGATGCGGCCGGGGCGGGCGTCGTCACGCACCAGGGCCGCATGATCGAGGACCTCCACGCCCGGCAGGCGCGCGACACCCTCGCCCGGCACGCCCGCGAGCAGCGCACCGCCTGAACGCCCCTCCCCGATTGCGGCGCGCGCCATGGCCCCGCACGCCCGGCCGCGCTACCATACCTGCAAAATGAACCCAGCCGAAACGAGGATGCTGCTGGCGGCCCTGGACGCCGCCCTGGAACGCGGACAGCGGGCCGCCATCGCCACGGTCGTGCGCGTCAGGGGCAGCGCGTACCGGCGCGAAGGGACCCGCATGCTGGTCCTCGACGACGGCGCGCAGGTCTGCATGCTGTCCGGCGGGTGCCTGGAAGGCGAGGTGGTGGAGGCCGCACTCGGCATCATCGCGTCCGGCACGCCCGAGATCGTGCACTACGACCTCTCCGAGGACGCCACCTGGGGCCTCGGGCTCGGCTGCGGCGGCAGCGTGGACGTGCGCCTGGAACGCGTGGAGCGCGACCCCGTCACGCTCGCGTGGCTGGACGCCCTGCGTTCCGGCGACGCGGCCGCCCTGTGCGTCCCCATTCACGGCGGGGGCCGCTTCCTGCTGCGCGAACACCCCGGCCACGGCGAGACCGGGGAGAGCGAGACGCTGCTCGGCCAGCTGGACGACCCGGCCCTGCACGCCTTCGCGGTGACGGCCGCCCGCGCCCGCCTGCACACCCGCGACCCGCGCGCCGCGACCGTCGCCGCGCCGGACGGGCAGGAGGTCTTCATCGACGTGAACGCGCCCGCACCGGAACTCGTCATCTACGGCGCCGGACACGACGCCATCCCGCTGTCCGCGCAGGCCGTCACGCTCGGGTACCGCGTCACGGTCGTCGACCCGCGCGACGCGTACCTCACGCGCGGCCGCTTTCCCGGCGCGGCCCTCTCGCCGCTCGCGCCGGAGGACCTGCACGGGAACCTCGTCCTCACGCCGCGCACGCAGGCCATCATCATGAACCACCACCTCGACCGGGACCGCGTGTGCCTGTGGCACGCCCTGAACAGCGCCGCGCCCTTCATCGGGATGCTCGGCCCGCGCAGCCGCTACCACCAGCTCACGGACGCCCTCGCGCAGGAGGGCCTGCACGCCACGCCCGAACAATTGGCGCGCGTGCACAGCCCCGTCGGCCTGAGCGTCGGCGCGGAAGCGCCCGAGGAGGTCGCGCTCAGCATCCTCGGCGAACTGATGGCGTGGCGGCGCGGCGCGGCCGGACAGCCGCTCAACGGCCACGAAGGACCCATCCACCACACGTACGCCGCCCGCCGCGAACTCGAACAGGACCCCGAACCGCAGCCCGGCTGAACGGATCAGCTCCCGAACGTGGCCTGCATGCCCGCCACGTCCTGCGGCGTGTCCACGTCCCGCAGCGCCTCCAGCGGCAGGTCCACCCACACGGCCTGCCCCGCGTACTCCCGGATGACGTGCCGTGGCCCGTGGTCGCCCTGCTGCGAGAAGTGCGGGAAAAGGTCCGCGCGGAACACGTGCGGCGGAGCGCGCACGCCCTCCGGGCCGAAGCGGGCCAGCACCAGCGGCGGTCGCGCCTGCGCATACGCGGCCAGCACGCGCGCCTGCATGGCCGCCGTGACGAGCGGCATGTCGCCCAGCACGAAGTTCGCGGCGTCCGTGCCGGGCGGCAGGGCCCGGATCGCGGCGCGGAAACTCTCGGAGATTCCCAGGTCCGGCCGGACGTTCTCGGTGAGAGTCACGTCCAGCCCCGCCAGCGCGGCCCGCACCTGTTCTCCCAGCGGGCCGGGCGGCGTGACGACCAGCACGCCGCCCGTGGGCGCGGCGTCCAGCAGGGCGCGCGTCGTGTGCCACACCAGGGCGCGCCCGGCGAGCGGGACGAGCTGTTTCGGGCGGCCCAGGCGCGTGCTGAGGCCCGCCGCGAGCACCACGCCCACCACCCTGCCGGAATCCGTCATGCCCAGAGGCTAGCATCACGGCCGCCCGCTGCAGGACAGGCCCGGTCCGGAAAGGGAAGAGGGGCGGGACTCCGGCCCGGTCACCTGCCGTATGCTGGGGGGATGCCACTCACCCCCCCCAGCGCCCGCCCGCCCCGGCCGGAAGCTTCATGACGTCCCCCCGTTCCCGCCCCGGCCGCGCCCGCCCGGCCCAGGACCGCACCGCCCAGGACCGCACCTCACAGGACCGTGCCGCACGGGACGACCGGCCCCGCCAGGACGCCCCGCAGGACGGCGCGGGCCGCGCGCGCTTCGTGCACGCCAACCCCGCCCGCGCCCTCAGCGTCCGCGTGCTCGTGTCGGTCATGGCGGGCGACAGTTTCGCCGCGCACGCCCTCGACGACGCCCTCAGCCACGCGGACCTCCCGCCGCGCGACGCGGGCCTGTGCACGCACCTCGTGTACGGCACCCTGAGGTACGCGCCGCTGCTGGAGGCCGCCCTCGCGCCCCTGCTGCGCGGCGAGACGCCCCTCAAGGCGCGCGCGCTGCTGCTGTGCGCCACCTTCGAGAAACTCGTGCTCGGCACGCCCCCGCACGCCGTCGTGAACGAGTACGTCACGCTGGCCCGCACCGGCTTCGGTCCGCCCGCCCTGGTGAACGCCGTGCTGCGCCGCGTGGAAGCCCCGGACGGCCTGAACCCCGACCTGACCCTCCCAGGATGGCTGGCCGGACAGTACCGTGAGGCCTTCGGCGCGCAGTCGAGCGCCGTGATCGCCGACCTGCTGCAACCGCAGCCGCTGTGGTTGCGCCTCACGCCCGCCGGGCAGGACAGCCTCCTCGACGAGGGCAGCCGCCTCGTCGCCGGGGAAGGCACCGAGGCCGCGTTCGGGGACGTGGCGCGCGTCGAACTGAACCGCCCGCTGCGCGCCACCGAGGCGTACGAGCAGGGCTGGGCGCAGCCGATCAATCCCGCCAGCATGGCCTGCGTTCTCGCGCTCGGCGACGTGGACGGCCACGCCGTCCTCGACCTCGCGGGCGGCGCGGGCATCAAGGCCGCCATGCTCAGCGCCGCCGGAGCGAACGTCACCAGCGTGGACCGCGTGCCCGGTAAGCACCGTGCCGCGCGCAACAACATGAAACGCCTCGGACTGAACGCGAACTTCATCACGGCCGACCTCACGCAGGCCCCGGACCTCACGCCCGGCGACCGCGTTCTGCTCGACGCGCCCTGCACCGGCAGCGGCACCCTCCGCTCCCACCCGGAAATCAAGCTGCGCCTCACCCCGCAGGCCGTGCAGGACGCCGCGCTCCTCCAGGCACAGATGCTCGACACGGCCGCAGGCCTCACCGCGCCCGGCGGGGTCCTCGTGTACAGCGTGTGCAGCGTCACGCAGGCCGAAGGTCCGCAGGCCGTGCAGGGCTTCCTGACGCGCCACCCGGAATTCACGCCCGAAGCGCTCCCGGACCTGCTCGTCCCGGCCGTCCCGAGCGGCGACGGCGCCCTGACCCTCCCGCTCGGCGGGGTGGACGGCTTCTTCATCGCGCGCCTGCGGAAGCGCGCCGACTGACACGGTTTTGAGCTGAACTCCAGGAGGTTGGCCGGGCGAGGCGGGCAGCCGCACGTACGGCCCAGACGAATGCAGGCGGGCGGCCCTGGTCTACACCGGGGCCGCCCGCCTTTGTGCCTCGTTCAGCGGGCGGCGGAGAGGATCTGCACGCTGACGATGGTGTCGGGCCTGGCGCTGCCGTTCTCGGTCTTGGTGAGGGCGTCCACGGCCTTCTGGCCGTCCACGACCTTGCCGAACACGCTGTAGTCGCCGGTCAGGAAGTCGGCGGGCGCGAGCGTGATGAAGAACTGCGAGCCGTTGCTGTCACGGCTCTGCGCGCGGGCCATGCCGAGCACGCCCGCACTGTCGAAGCGGGCCGTGGGGCTCGTCTCGGTCGTGAAGCTGTAGCCGGGGCCGCCCGCGCCGGTCCCTTCCGGGTCGCCGCCCTGCGCGACGAAGCCGTTCACGACGCGGTGGAAGGTCAGCCCGTCGTAGAAGTGGTTCAGGGACAGGAACACGAAGCTGTTCACGGCGATGGGCGCGGCCGTGCTGTTGAGGTCGACGGTGACCACGCCCTTGCTGGTCGTCAGGACGGCCCGGTACTTCCTGGCGGGGTCCAGCACCTGTTTCGCGGCCGTGAACTTGCGGACGGGCTGCTCGCTGAGGAACGCGACGGGCGTGTACGTCGCGGCCGGTGTGGTCGCCGGTGTGGTCGGCGTGGCCGTGGCGGGCGTGCTCGTGGCGGGCGCGGTGGTCTGCTGCGCCTGTTTCGCCTGGGGGGCGCAGGCGGCGAGGCCGAGGGCCAGCGTGCAGAGGGCCAGCGTGGTCAGTTGTGCGGAGCGCATACCCACAGTGTACGTGCCGCGCATGAACGCCGCCGCAGGCCGCGCCCACCCTACCCGATCAGGCCCGCGACGGTGTTGATGGTGAGCGCCACGAGCACCGTGTTGTACACGTACCCGATCAGGGCGTGCCCCGTCAGGCTGCGCCGGATCGTCTTCTGCGTCAGGTTGGTGTCCGACACCTGAAACGTCATGCCGATCGTGACGGCCAGATACACGAAATCCAGGTAGTCGGGGTGCCCCTCGTCCTGAAACTCGATGCCGCCCTCCGGCGCGTCGTAGTACAGGTGCGCGTACCGGAAGGTGTACACCGCCTGAATCATCAGCCACGACAGCGCCACCGACAGCAGGCCCAGCACCGTGAGGACCGTCGCCTCCACGCCCTGCCCGGACTTCTGCATGCCGCTCACCTGCGTGAGCGCGTAGATCACGCCGCCCAGACTCACGAGGCTGCCCGCCAGCACGATCAGGCTCGACACGGCGCGGCTGTCGTCCTCACGCGTGGCGAGTCGGCGCGTGTTGTGCGCGTCCGTCGTGAAGAACACCCACCCGGACATCAGCAGGAACACCACGCACGCCGCGCACCACCCGGCCAGCGCGTGCAGTTCCCAGCGGGACTCCGGCGGGAGGAACACGCCGGTCAGGACGCCGATCACACCCGCGATACTCAGTCTCAGCACTGCCGTCGGTTCTTTCAGCCACGTCTGCACGCCCACACCATACCCGCCCCCCGCGCCCACGACCTGAACCGTGCCTTGATGGGCGGCGCGCTGGGGTGGGTGGGCGCCTACTTCCCGACG
This sequence comes from Deinococcus aquiradiocola, assembly GCF_014646915.1. Lineage (NCBI taxonomy): Bacteria > Thermotogati > Deinococcota > Deinococci > Deinococcales > Deinococcaceae > Deinococcus > Deinococcus aquiradiocola. The sequence continues at coordinate 54,238 of NZ_BMOE01000009.1, forward strand.
CAGAAGTTCCGGAACACCCCGTCGATCACGTCCTCCTGCGCGTCCCGGCCCGTCAGTTCCGACAGGGCGTTCAGCGCCTCCTCCAGCTCGTACCCGGCGAGGTCGTCCGGCAGGTCGTGCGACGCGCGCAGGTGCTCCAGCGCCCGCCGCGCCGCGTCCTGCTGGCGCTGCGTGCCGAGCCACACCTCCTGCCGGGACGCGTCGTGCAGCAGCGCGTCCCGGACGGCGTCCCGCAGTTCCGGCAGGCCCTCGCCCGTCACGGCGCTCACCGGCAGGGCGCGCGCGTCGTGCCACACGGCCCCCAGGTCCGTCTTGGTCTGCACGGTCAGGACGTTGGACGGCAGCGCCTCCGCCGCCTCCCGCTCCCGCGACCCGTCCTCCAGGTAAAGCACGAGGTCCGCGCCCTCCGCGAGCCGCCGCGCCTGTACCACGCCCGCCGCCTCGATCACGTCGTCCGTGTCGCGCAGGCCCGCCGTGTCCACCAGCGTGATCGGCAGGCCCGCCAGTTCCAGGCCCGCCTCCAGGTAGTCGCGCGTGGTGCCCGCCACCGGCGTCACGATGCTGCGCTCGTACCCCAGCAGCGCGTTCAGCAGGCTGGACTTGCCCGCGTTGGGCCGCCCGATCAGCGCGAGCCGCGCGCCCTGCGTCGCCATGCGCCCCGCCTGCCCGCTCGCGATGAGTGCCTCCAGCTCCCGCTCCGCCTCACGCAGCGGCCCGTGCCGCTCCTCGTCCGGCACGCCCTCCTCCGGGTAGTCCAGCATCGCCTGCACGGCGCTCAGGGTGCGCGTCACAGCCAGCTGCACCGCCTCCACCCGCCGCGACACCGCGCCCGACAATCCCAGCGTCGCCTGCCTGCGCGCCGTGTCCGTCTGCGCGTTCACGAGGTTCAGGACCGCCTCGGCCTGCGTCAGGTCCATCCGGCCCCCCAGGTACGCCCGCAACGTGAACTCGCCCGGCCGCGCCGCCCGCGCCCCGCCCTCCAGCACCGCTGTCAGCAGGCGCGCCAGCACCGCCGGACTCCCGTGCGACTGCAGTTCCGCCACGTCCTCCCCCGTGTAGCTGTGCGGCGCGCGGAACACCAGGCACAATCCCTCGTCCAGCACCTCGCCGCCCGGCAGCACGAACTGCCCGTACAGGAAGCGGCCGCCGGGCGTGCCGCTCGGCGCACGCCGTCCCCGGAACACCGCGTCGGCCAGCGCCAGGGCACGCGGACCGCTCACCCGCACGATGCCCACTCCGGCGCTGCCCGGAGCGGTCGCGACGGCGGCAATGGTGTCGGACAGGCCCAGACGAGTCATGCCCGGCAGCATAAACGATCCCTGGTATCTTCCGGCCATGCCGCCCACCCTGATCCTCGTCACGGGCCTCCCCGCCTCCGGCAAGACGCACCTCGCGACCCGCGTCGCCCGGACATTCGGGCTCCCGCTCGTCAGCAAGGACGAGTACGAGGAAACGCTGCACGACCACCTGCCCACACTCACGCAGGCGCAGTCCCGGCCGCTCAGCTTCGCGCTGATGTACCGCGTGGCGCACGTCATCCTCTCGGCGGGCGGGCACGCCGTCATGGAGACGCACTTCTACCGCGGCGTGAGCGAGGCTCCCATCCTCGACCTGCTCACGCAGACGGGCGCGGACCTGCTGCAGGTGTTCTGCCACGCCCCGCTCGAAGTCATCCTCGCGCGGCACGAGGCGCGCGTGGCGCTCGGGCAGCACCCGCACCTGTACCGCCCCTGGCCTGCCCTGGCGGCCCTCCCGCCGCACATGTGCAGCGAACCGCTCGCGCTGCAAGGACCGCTCCTGCGGGTGGACACCACCGTGCCGGGCGGCGAGGACCGGGCCGCCGCGTGGCTGCGTCATCACCTGCCCCCGGCACGTCAGGCGCTCCGGTCGCTGCCCGCGCGCGCCTGGAGCGACCCGTGAAGCGCCCCGTCGTTCCTGTGAATCCCGTTCCATTGTCCCTGCGGCACGTTCGGGCGGGCCGGGCGGGTGTTGAATACCGGCATGTCTCTTCCCCTGTCCATTCTTGATCTGGTTCCGGTGCCTTCGGGGTCCGGGAGTTCGCAGGCCATCCGGAACTCGGTGGCGCTCGCGCAGGCTGCCGACCGCGCCGGGTACACCCGGTACTGGGTGGCGGAGCACCACAACATGACGTCCGTGGTGAGCAGCGCGCCGGAAGTGCTGCTCGGCGTGCTGGCCACGCAGACGGAACGCATCCGTGTGGGGTCGGGCGGCATCATGCTGCCGAACCACGCGCCGCTGAAGGTCGCGGAGAACTTCCGGACGCTGGAGGCGCTCGCGCCGGGCCGCATCGACCTGGGGATCGGGCGGGCGCCCGGCACGGACGGCGTGACGGCCCTCGCGCTGCGCGGCTCGCAGGACGCCCTGCACCGCGACGACCTGCCGGACCAGCTGGCGGAACTGCGCGCGTACACCGGAGAGGCCGGGTACTTCCCGCCGTCGCATCCGCTCGGGTCGGTGCGTGCGACGCCGCAGGACGTGCCGCTGCCGCCCATCTACCTGCTCGGGTCGAGCACGTACAGCGCGCAGCTGGCCGCGCAGCTCGGGTACGGGTTCGCGTTCGCGTACCACTTCAGCGCGGCGAACGCGGCCGAAGCGATGCGGCTGTACCGTGAGACGTTCCGCCCGTCCGCGCAGCTGCAGCGCCCGCACGCGATCCTGGCGACCGTGGCGGTCGCGGCCGACACCGAAGCCGAAGCGCAGCGCCTGTCGTCGTCCATCGGGCTGTCGTTCCTGAACATCCGCAAGGGCCTCAGCCTGCCGCTCCCCAGTCCAGGGGAGGCGCTCGCGTACCCGTACACGGCGCAGGAGCGGGCGTTCGTGGAGGGGTACGCGGCCACGCACGCGGTCGGCACGCCCGGTCAGGTGCGCGCGAAGCTGGAGGCGCTCGCCGGGCGGTACGGCGCGGACGAACTCATGCTGACGGGCGCCGTGCACGACCCGGCTGCCCGCATCCGTTCGGCGGAACTCATCGCGGCTGCCTTCGGCCTGACCGGCGCTGCCCAGGCGGTGCGCGAACCCGTCCTGGCCAGCTGAGCGGACGCACGGCAAGCCTCGCCACCCACGGTTCGGGCGCTGAAGGGTGAACGGCCAACGCCCTGCAGTCCCGCCGGAACGGCGGACGGCCTCCACCCCGGGTGGCGCCGTTCGCCGTTCCGGGTTCAGGGCGTGGCCAGCCGCGTCCGTCCACGACGACACGCCCTGCAGGACGCCTGCCCGCTTCTTGGGCAGAACAGCGCCCATGAGGACGCTTGCCCGCTTCCATCTCCTCCGGTCCGGAGATGTTGGCGCACTTGTCGCTCGGCTGAACTGTACAGGTTCAGCTCAAAGCGGTATCAGTTGCCGCGCTTCCAGCGGGTGCGGCCGCGCGTGCCGGCCCGGCTGCCCGGCTGCGCGGTGCGGGCGCGCATCTGTTCGTCGTCCCAGCGCAGCAGCACGGCGAGGCGGGCGCGGCTGATGATGTGGTGCGGGTGTTTGGGGATGAAGGCCGTGACGACGTCCAGGCCGTCCTCGTACATCTGCGCGACGACGTGCAGCGGCAGGCGGATGCCGCCCGACTCGAAGAAGCCGCACACCAGGAAGCGGCGTTCCTGCGGGTACACGGCGCGCACGCGGCCGCTGACGAGCACGCCGACGATGTCGGGCTCCAGGAAACCTTCGGCGCGGGCGTGCCCGACGGCGTGCGCGCAGACGTGGTAGTGCCCGTCGTACACGAGGTCGCGCAGGCGGGCGTGCGCGCGGCCGAGGCTGAAGTCGTCGGTGGTGACGCCTTCGAGCTCCTGTTCGCGCTGCGGCTGGACGGGTTTCTGCAGGGTGGGTCTGGGGGTGGCGGCCTGCTCTGTGGCGGCCTTGCGGGCCTGTTTCTCGGCACGGGCCAGCTGTGACCTGAGGGTCAGCAAATCGGTGTGTTCACGCATCGGCAGCCTCCCCGCCCGTCGTCCGGGCGACCTTCCCGCCACCTGTTTCGTGTTCGGGGTGGTCCCCAAAACGAAAAAGCCCCCGTCCGTACACCCGTGCTGGTGTCTGGAGGAGGATGTGGCTTCGTACCCAGTTCAGGGCATGACAGCAGGATAGCAGGCGGAGTGCACGCTGAAAGGTGTGGGAGGCACGGCGCGGGGTGGGTCGGGGGGGTGAGGGGGGGGTTTGTACGATGGTTCACCGTCCGAAAAGTTCGGTGGCCGAATACTTCGGGAGATGAAAGATTCAGACTCCGAAGCAAATCGGCACGCCGGTGGTCCACCCCCGGACGACACCGCCGCACAGACCGGACCGGGCGGGCGCGAAGACATGCTCGCCGAGGTCTTCGAACTGCAGATGAGCATGCTGTGGCTCGCGCAGCAGGCCATGCGCGACCTGACTGCACGTCACGAACTGCACCCACCGCACATCATCATGCTGAACCTGCTCGGCGGCCGGAATCCCGGCGTGGCGGTCGCGCAGGGCGGCGGACTCAGCATGAGCGAATGCAGCCGCCACATGGACATGGCGCCCGCCAGCGCCACCACCATGGTGGACCGCCTCGCCTCGCAGGGGCTCGTGGAGCGCCACACCGGCGAGCAGGACCGCCGCGTCGTCATGGTGCGCCTCACCGAGCGGGGCCGCGAGGTGCTCGACAGCCTCACGCGCCTGTGGCAGCAGGTACAGCGCGACGCCTTCGAGGTGCTGTCCGACGCCGAACTCACCTCACACCTCGCGCTGATGCGGCGCCTGCAGGAAGGGTACCTGCGCCGCTTCCCGGAAGGACACCGCCCGCCGGGCGCGATGCCCTTCGTCACCCGCCCCACCTCCAGGGAGTCCTCATGAGAAGCCGTTCCTCCCGTCTGCTGGTCCTCACGCTGGCGCTCGCGCTGCCGGTGGCCGCCGCGCAGACGCAGCCCGCCCAGCCCGCGCAGACGCAACCCGCCCCGGCCACGCAGACGCAACCCGCCCCGGCCACGCCCGCCCTGCCCGCACCCGCCATGCGCGTCACGCTCCAGCAGGCCCTCCAGGCCCTGCAGCAGTCGCCCGGCTGGCGCAGCGCCGACCTGCAGTACAGGTCCGCCAGTCAGAGCCTCGACGCGGCCCGCGCCCGCGCCGGACTGAGCCTCACCGCCAGCGCCGACGTGAGCGCCGTCAAGATCCCTACTGACGGCGACTGGACGAGCGCCACCACGCTCGGCGTGCAGGCGGGCGTCAACGTCCTCCCCTGGAGCAGCGCGCAGGGCAGCGTCCGCCTCGCCGAACACGCCCTGTACCGCGCGGGTCTCGACCAGAAGGACGCGCAGAACACCCTCGCGCTCGGCATCGTGCAGGGCTACCTGAACGCCCGGAATGCCCTCGCCGCGCTGCAGGCCGCGCAGGCCCAGGCGACCCTCGCCGCCCGGCAGCTGCAGATCACGCAGGCACAGCAGCAGACCGGCACCCGCACCGCCGAGAACACCCTGACCGCGCAGGCCGCGCAGGAGAACGCGCAGGCCGCCCTCGCCCAGGCCAGCAGCGCCCTCGACACCGCCCTGCGGCAGCTGTACAACACCCTCGGCCAGCCCGCCCCGACCCTCCCCGCCGACGCCGTGACGGGCCTCAGCCTTCCCAGCGCCCCCACCGTGCCCGGCGCGCCCGCCAGCCTCGACACGCTGCTCGCCACGGCCGCCCGCAGCCGCGCCGACATCCTCAGGGCGCAGAGCAGCGTGCAGGACGCCCGCGAGGGCCTCGACGCGGCCCGCTTCGACCGGGCCGTCCCGAACGTGAGCGCCACCGTGCAGTACGGCCAGATCGCCAGCAGCACCGCCAGCGCGGGCAGCACCGTGAGCAGCAGCCTGAACTTCAAGACCGGGCAGCTGAACGCCACGGCCAGCGTCCCGCTGCGCTCCAGCGACCTCCCGACCGGACTCGCGCTCGGCCTGTCCGGCAGCTACGGCATCATCGACCGCAGCGCGGACGCCACCGTCACCAGCGCGAACCTCTCGCTCGCCAGCGCCACCCTCGGCCTGAGCAGCACCACCAGCGCCGCCGACCTCGACGTGCGCCAGAAGTACGCCGCCCTGCAGAACGCCCTGCTCGGCCTGAACGGCCCCCGCACCTCCCTGAAGGCCGCCAGCACCGCCCTCGTCAGCGCGCAGGCCAGACTGCAGGCCGGACTCGGCACGGCGCTCGACGTGCAGCAGGCAGAGCTGAACGTCGTGCAGGCCCAGAACACCCTCGATCAGGCCGTCAGCAGCGCGTACCTCGCGTCCCTGAACCTCAGCGTCGCCACGGGCGAGTTCACGCCCGCCCTGATCCAGCTGCCGGACGCTGCGCTGCCCGGCCTGAACCTCACGCTCGCCCTGAGCACCCCCACCCCCGAAGCCACCCCTGCCGCCCCCGGAGGCCAGCCATGAACCGCACCCGTACCCGCACCACCGCCCTGATCCTGACCCTGGCCCTCAGCGGCGCCGCCACCGCGCAGTCCAGCTACGACCTGAGCAGCGCCGTCGCGCGCGCCATCGCGAGCGGCCCGGACCTCACCACCGCCCGCGCGAACCTGCAGAAGGCGCAGGCGAACGCCGCGGCCGTCACGGCTGACCCCACCAGCCTCATCACCACCAAACTCAGCGCCCAGCAGGGCCTCGCCACCGCGCAGCTCGGCGTGCAGAGCGCCCGCCTGAACGTCATGAGCAGCGTCGTGAACGCCTACGTCGGCGCCTACGAGACCGGCCTGCGCGTCACCCTGAACGACGCGCAGGTGAAGCTCAACACCCGCCAGCTGCAGATCACGCAGGCGCGCGCCCGGGCGGGCACCGCCACCAGCCTCGACGTCACCAAGGCCCAGAACGCCCTGAACAGCAACGCGCAGGAACTCGCGGACGCCCGCGCGCAGCAGCCGATCCTCGAAGCGCAGCTCGGCAAGATCCTCGGCCTGAGCGGCGACCTGAAGCTCGCCCCGCTCCCCAAGGCCCCCACCCTGAACGTCTCGCTCGCCAGCCTGCAGAACGGCCTGGAGAACCGCCTGAGCAGCGTCCAGCAGGCCACGCAGCAGGTCGAGAGCGCCCGGCAGCAGGTCGACATCTCCGACAACGACTACACGCCCGCCCGCACCCTGCAGGACGCCCGCACCGCCCTCTCCAACGCGCAGATCACCCTCGACGACGCCCGCAAGGCCGCGCAGAACAGCCTCAAGGACGCGTACCGCAGCGCCCAGAACGCCGCGCAGCAGGTCGGCATCTCACAGGCGGCCCTGAACACCAACCAGACGACCCTCGCCCAGACGCAGGCGCGCCTGAAGGCCGGGACCGCCGCGGCCGTCGACGTGCAGAGCGCGCAGGTGAACGTCCAGCAGGCGCAGGTCACGCTGACGCAGGCGCAGGACACCCTCTGGAAGGCGCTCGCGGCGCTGTCCGTCGCGGCCGGACAGGACCTGACCGGACTGGTGAAGTGATGCGCGCCCGCCCCCTCGCCCTGCTCGCCCTGAGCGGCGCCCTGCTGCTCGGCGCGTGCCAGAAGCCCGCCACCACCGACGCCGGCGCAGCCAGCAGCACCGGTGCCAGCGCGGCCAGCGGCACCGCCAAACCCGCCGCGACCGGCAACAACCTCGACGCGGCCCCCGCCAAGAGCGCCGCCCTGAACGTCCGCACCGTGACCGCCGCGAGCGGCACCCTCAACGTCACGCGCACCGCCAGCGGCACCGTCAAATCCAGCCACGACAGCAACGTCGCCGCGCAGGCGTCCGGCACCGTCAGCCGCGTCCTCGTGCAGGTCGGCGACCGCGTCGGCAGCGGCCAGGCGGTCCTCGTGCTGGACGACACCACCCTCCGCCAGAACCTCAGCACCGCCCGCCTGCAGCTGCAGAACGCGCAGATCAACCTGTCGCAGGCGAGCCGCAACGCCGGACAGAACACCACGCAGCTGAACGCCACCGTCCAGAGCGCCCGCGCGAACCTCCAGAAGACCCAGCAGACCGTCACCGCCAACCGCGACCTGTTCCGGCTGGGCGGCATCTCGCAGGCGGACCTGACGGCCAGCGAAGCGCAGCTCGCGCAGGCACAGGCAGACCTCGCGCAGGCACAGAACAGCGCCGCCCAGAACGGCCAGAGCGGCGCGGGCAGCATCGCCCTGCTGCAGAACCAGGTGCAGCAGGCGCAGGCGAGCGTCACGCAGGCGCAGGACAACCTGAGCAAGGCCACCATCCGCGCGCCCTTCGCGGGCGTGATCGCCACCCTGCCTGTCGAGGTGGGCGAGAGCGTCCAGAACGGCGCGACCGCCTTCCGCCTCGTCGACCCGCGCGCCCTGACCGTCGAGTTCAACGTCGCGCCCTCCGACGCGGCCAGCTTCACCCGCGGCACCGGCATCAACATCCAGTACGGCGACCGCAAGCTCACGGGCCGCGTTCGCGAGGGCGACCGCGTGGCCGGCACGGACCGCCTCGTGCCGATCAGCGTCCGCCTGGACAGCAGCGACGGCCTGCCCGTCGGCGCGCCCGTCCAGGTCCGCTACACCCTCAAGCTCGGCGGCGGCCTCAAGGTCCCCGTGGACGCCATCCAGCAGACCGGCGGGCAGAACGTCGTGTACGTCGCGAGCGGCAACGTCGCCCGCCTCACCAGCGTGCAGATCGTCACGCAGTCCGGCAGCACCGCCATCGTCAGCGGCCTGAACGAAGGGGACCGCGTCATCGACCCCATCCCGCCCAGCCTCGGCGACGGCAGCAGCATCCAGGCGGACGGCACCGGCAGTACCGGAGGCAACCCGTGACGCACGACCCGCTCACTCCCGGCACCCCCCAGGAGGCCGAGCCGCGCATCAACCCGGCCGTGAACTTCAGCGTCAAACGCTACGTGTTCTCCATCGGCATCTTCGTCGCCATCGTGCTGCTCGGCCTGCTCAGCCTCCCGAAGCTCGGCGTGGATCTCCTCCCGAACTTCGAGGTGCCGATCCTGGCCGTGTCCACCTCGTACTCCGGCGCGACGCCCGACCAGGTGGACCGCAACGTGAGCCGCAAGATCGAGGACGCCGTCAGCACCCTGTCCGGCGTGTCCGACATCAGCAGCACCTCCGTCAGCGGCCAGAGCGCCGTCGTCATCACGTACCAGAACGGCACCGACATCGACTCCGCCGCGAACGCCGTCAGTCAGGCCGTCGCCGGGATTCGCGGCACGCTCCCCACCGACGCCGACGCGCCCGTCGTGCAGAAGTTCGACCCGAACGCGCAGCCCGTCATCACGCTCGCCCTGCTCGGCGGCACCGAACGCGTCAGCACCCTCAACACCTACGCCAGCGACAAGCTCAAACCCCTCCTGCAGCGCGTGAACGGCGTCGCCGACGTCACCGTCACCGGCGGCCCCGACCGGCAGGTGCAGGTGCAGCTCGACCCGCAGAAACTCCAGAGCTACAACCTCACGCCCGCCCGCGTCATCAGCGCCATCCAGGCGTCCGCGCTCGACCTGCCCGCCGGGAACATCACCCTGAACGGCAACCAGGTGGGCTTCAGCACCCGCAACACCCCCACCAGCATCGGCGACGTGCAGCGCATCCAGGTGGACTCGCAGGCCGGCATCCGCGTGCAGGACGTCGCCAGCGTCCGCGACGGCAGCGCCGACGCCACCACCTACGCCCGCCTGAACGGCCAGCCCGCCGTGCTGATCGGCATCCGCAAGGCCAGCGGCACCAACAGCGTCAGCGTCGTCGACAACGTCCGCGCCGCCATGAAGACCGCGCAGCTCCCCGAGGGCTACCAGGTCGTCGCCGCGAGCGACGGCACCCGCCAGACGCGCAGCAGCGTCAACGACACCTACAAGGAATTCTTCATCGGCATCCTCGCCGTCGGCGTGGTCGTCCTGCTGTTCCTGGGCCGCCTGAACACCGTGTTCGCCGTCGTGCTCGCCATCCCCATCTCCATCAGCGCCGCGCCGCTGCTGTACGGCGCGATGGGCTTCACGCTCAACATCATCTCGCTGCTCGCCATCATCGTCGCCATCGGCATCGTGGTCGACGACAGCATCGTCGTCGCCGAGAACGTCCAGCGGTACCGCGACCGCGGGTACAGCCGCGTGCGCAGCGTCCTGCTCGGCGGGTCCGAAGTGTTCAGCGCCGTCACGGCCGCCAGCTTCAGCCTCCTCGCCGTGCTCATCCCGCTGAGCTTCATGCCCGGCATCCTCGGGCAGTTCTTCCGGCAGTTCGGGCTGGGCCTCGCCGCCGCCATCACCCTCTCGTGGCTGGAATCCCTGCTGTTCCTCACGGTCCGCATGGCATACACCTCCGACCCGCAGCCGCTCACGTGGCGCGGCCTCGGGCAGCGCGTCGCCGCGTTCCCCGCCACGCTGCGCTGGGCCTTCACGCACTTCTACAAGGTCTGGGGCCTGATCGGCCTCGCCCTGTACGCCGGCGCCCTGTACGCCGCCTCCCGTCAGACCGGACCCGTCGTGTTCGTGGCGCTCCTTGCGTACCCGCTCGTGCTGGGCGTCGTCCGGTACGTCCTCGTGGTCCTGTACGGCCTGCTCGAAGCGCTGACCGGCACGCTGCACGGCATCACGGACCGCGCCGTGGACCGCGTCGCGGACGCCTACGCCCGCAGCGTCGCGTACCTGTTGCCCCGCAACGGCCTCGTGATCCTCGTCGCGCTGCTGTTCCTCGCGACCATCATCATCCCGCTCAAGGGCGTGGGCTTCGCGTTCACTCCCAAGAGCGACACCGGCGAGCTGCAGGTCACGCTCACCATGCCGCCCGCCGCGAGCCTCGACCAGACGAACGGCCTCGTGAGCCGCATGGAGACGTACCTGCTCGCGCAGAAGGACCTGCGCCTCCTGTCCACCAGCGTCAATGCCACCACCGCCACCCTCGACATCACCCTCGTCCCCAAGACGCAGCGTGACCCCATCGATACGGTCGTCGAACGCTACAACGCCGCGCTGCAGCCCATGGCAGCCCGCGTGACCGGCACGAACCTCGTGGTCGGCGTGCAGCAGGCCGGACCCGGCGGCAGCTACGACGTCTCGCTCGCCCTCACCGCGCCCAACCAGACGCTCCTGCAGCAGCGCAACCGCGACGTGGTCGCCCTGTTCAGCCGCGACGCGCAGGTCAGCGTCGTCAAGAGCAGCCTCTCCGAAACGAAACAGGAACGCAACTTCGTGCCGTCCAGCGCGCAGCTCGCCGGGACGGGCCTCACCGTCAACGACATCGCCAGCGCCCTGCGCAGCTACAACAACGGCACCACCGCAGGCACCCTCCGCGACGGCGACGACAGCATCGACATCGTCGTGCGACTCGACCCGGCCCTCGTCGCGGGCGACCAGGCCCTCCTGTCGCAGACCGTGTACTCGCAGGCGCTCGGCGCGAACCTCCCGCTCGGCTCGCTCGGCCGCTTCCAGCTGCAGCAGGCGCCCGCCACCATCAACCGCTACAACAAGGCGTACACCGCCACCATCAACCTCAACCTCAAGAAGGGCGCCCCCAGCCCCTTCCAGTACCAGACGACCCTCATCAAGAAAGCCGAAACCGCCGGATACCTGCAGGGCGGCGTCACGCTCGGCAACGCCAGCGCCTTCGGTTCCGCCGGACTGACGGGCGACCTCGTCTTCTACGGCCCGCTCGTCATCCTGCTCGCCGTGCTCCTCACGTACCTCGTGCTCGGCAGTCAGTTCAACAGCTTCCGCTACCCGCTGTACCTGCAGCTGCCCGTCCCGCTCGCCATCGTGGGCGGCGTGTGGGCCCTGTACCTCTTCAAGACGAACCTCGACGTCATCACGATCCTCGGCATGGTGATCCTGCTCGGCCTCGCCACCAAGAACGCCATCCTGTACCTGGAGTTCGTGGTGGAACGCATGCACACGCAGAGCATCTACGACGCGCTCGTCGAATCCGCCCGCCTGCGCTTCCGGCCGATCCTCATGACGACCCTCACGGTCCTCGTGATCAGCATCCCGCTCGTGTTCGGGCAGGGCGAAGGCGCCGAGTTCCGGCGCGGCCTGGGCATCGTGATCCTGGGCGGCGTCATCACCAGCACCCTGCTGACGTTCTACGTCGTGCCCGCCGTGTTCTACCGCTTCGAACGCAACCGCAGCGGCAAACGCCGCGAGGAGGACGACACGCGCCCCCTCCCGGACGGCATGCTCCCCACCGACTGATACGGTGTTGATCCGATTCCAGGGATGCCGGGAACAGCACCGGCATCCCTTCTTGGGCAAAACAGCGCCCTGCAGGACGCTTGCCCGCTTCCATCTCCTCAACACCGTACTTTTTGGCGCCCTTGTCGCTCGGCTGAACTCCAAAAGTTCAGCTCAAAACCGTATGACCTTCAGTCCGTTCCGGCCGTACGCGCGTGCCGCTCCCAGCCCGGGGGCGGCACGCGTCCGTTCTCCCCGGGCGGCACTCCTCACGCCCGCACCTGCCATCATGCTCGCGTGCGCTTCCCTGTTCCCGTCACCCTCGCAACCCTGGCCCTGCTGAGCGCGTGCGCTCCCGCAGACGCGCTCGGCACGGCCGACGTCACGTACCAGGGCACCGCCTACGCCGTCGTGACCGTCACACCGGGCCGCGACCACCTGCGCCTCTCCTGGCAGGGCCTCGACGGCCAGCCGTACGGCACGGTCGGCGCCCTGAAGGCCGCGCTGGCCGCGCAGGGCCGCCGCCTGCTGTTCGCCACCAACAGCGGCATCTACGCGCCCGGCCTGCGCCCCCTGGGCCTGCACGTGCAGCGCGGCGAGACGCTCACGCCCCTCAACCGCGCCACCAGCGGCGGGAACTTCGCCCTCGTCCCGAACGGCGTGTTCTGGGTCAGGGGCGACCGGGCGGGCGTCACCGAGACGCGCGCGTACGCCCGCAACGACCCGCGCCCCGACTACGCCAGCCAGTCCGGCCCGCTCCTCGTGCAGGGCGGACAACTGCACCCCAGCTTCAACAGGGGCAGCACCAGCTTCAAGCTCCGCAGCGGCGTCGGCGTGTGCGCGGGCGGCGTCGTCAAGTTCGCGATGAGCGAAGGCCCCGTCAACTTCTACACCTTCGCGACGTTCTTCCGTGACCGGCTCGGCTGCCCCGACGCGCTGTACCTCGACGGCACCATCAGCACCGTGTACACCCCGCAGCGCGGCGACCGGCAACTCGTCCCGTACGCGGGCATGTGGGCCGTCACCGACCGCTGAACCGCGCCGCCCAGCGTTGCTGGTGAAGGGGGGTCAGTGGGTGGGGTTGGGGATGCTGGCGAGGTCGTCGGTGCCGCGTTCGGTGTCCAGGGCCGTGGTGCGCCAGCCGCTATGCTGCTGGGCATGACTGGCCCTGCCGACGCTGCCCTGCCCGTGCCGCTCGTGACGCTGGAGGGTGTGCGCGTGACGCAGGGCGGCGCGACGGTGCTGAGTGACGTGACGTTCACGGTGCGAGCGGGGGAGGCGTGGCTGCTGACCGGCCCGAACGGAGGCGGCAAGAGCAGCCTGCTGGGCGTGCTGCGCGGGGACCTGTCGCCGCAGGAGGGGCGTCGCCGGTACGTGCTGGAGGGTGAGGTGCGCGTGTCGGCGGTGCGGGCGCGGCGGCTGCTGCCGCTGGTGAGTCCGGCACTGGAGGCGTGGTTCCTGACGCGCGACTGGGTGCAGTCGGTGTCGGACGTGCTGCTGGTGGGCCTGGAGGGCGAGATGCTGCGCCTGCGCGAGCCGGACGCGGCCGCCCGGGCGAGGCTGGCGGAGGTGGCGGCCCTGACGGGCCTGGAGGGCCTGCTGGAGCGGGACGTGCGGACCCTGTCGCACGGGCAGCGGCGGCGCGTGCTGCTGGGGCGGGCGCTGATGCCGCGCCCGGCGGGCCTGCTGCTGGACGAGTTCACGGACGGGCTGAGCGTCCCGGCGCGCGCGGAGCTGCGCGGCACGCTGGAGCGCGTGGCGGCGTCCGGGGTGGCGGTGGTGCTCGCCACGCACCGGCCGGATGAAGCGCCCGGCCTGGCCTGGCGGCACCTGCGGGTGGAGGGCGGCACGGTCCGGGAGGAACCCCTGCCCCCAGTGGGCGCGCCGGACCTGGCGGTGGGCGGCCCGCGCCTCGCACCCGCCCCACGGGCGGCGGACGGGGAGGTGCTCGTGGCGGTGCGGGACGCGGAGGTGTACCGCAACGGGCACCGGGCGCTCGGCCCGCTCGACTGGGAGTGGCGGCGCGGGCAGCACTGGCTGGTGACCGGCGAGAACGGCGCGGGCAAATCCACCCTGGCGCGCCTCGTGGCGGGCGAGTTCCACCCGGCGCTCGGCGGGCTCGTCACGCGGCCCTTCCTGAAAGACGCGCAGGGACAGCCGCGCGACGTGCTGCGTGAACGCCGCCGCGCGATCGGTGTGGTCGGCGCGGAACTCACCATCCGGCAGCGGCGCGACTGGACGGGGGAGGCGGTGCTGGCGTCCGCCTTCCACGGCAGCGAGGGGTTCGCGGGCGGCCTGACGGACGCGCAGGCGCTCGCCGTGCAGCGCGTCGCAGGGCGGCTCGGCGTGACGGACCTCCTGCCACGCCGCGCGGACACCCTCTCGCAGGGGCAGCTGGGGCGACTGCTGCTGGCGCGCGCCGTCGTGCACGCCCCCACGCTGCTGGTGCTGGACGAGGCCCTGAACTTCCTCGATCCGGACGGTCAGCGGCGCTTCCTGGACCTCCTGCCGGACCTCACGGCGACCGGCACGCACCTGCTGGTCGTCGCGCACCGCGAGCAGGACGTGCCGCGCGGTCTGACGCACCACCTGCACCTGAACGCGGGCCGCGTGGCGGGCGTGAAGGCCCTCACGCCCGACTGATACGGTTTTGATCCGATTCCAGGGATGCCGGAAGCAGCACCGACATCCCTTCCATCTCCTCAAAACCGTACTTGTTGGTGCTCGCTTCGCTCGGCTGAACTCTACAAGTTCAGCTCAAAACCGTATGAGACCAGATTGAGCTGAACGCCTGGAGTTGAGCCGTTCGGAGCGTGAAGCCGCCGCCCAGCCGCGAGCACCGGAGCGCCGGACCCGGCACCCACATCATGCCTTCATGTTCGCTTCAGGCGGTCACGTTGTGGTGAGCCTGACAGAGTGCCGTCCGCATACTCGCGGTATGACGACGCACGACCCTTCCGCGCCGGACGTTCACGAGGCCGCCTTCAATCCCGCCGCCCCGGCGTCCCCGTTGGAACGCGCGCGTTCCCTGCTGCACCTGACGCGCCAGGCGATGGCCGCGCCGGACCTGCAGGGCGGACTGCTGCCCGTCATGGAGGCCCTGCTGTCCGGCACGGCGGCGGTCGGCACGGCGTACTTCGAGGCGTCCGGCGATCAGGCGCTCGTGTACCAGGTGCGTGCCGCGGCGGGGGAGATGCCGTCCACGGCGGGCATGGCGGCCATCGCGGCACACGGCCTGCCCGCCAACGTGCCGCTGCTGCGGGTGCTGCAGGAGGCGCCCGAAGCGCTGTTCTACGGGGACGTACACGCGTCGCCGGACACGCAGGGCTTCGTGGAGCTGGGCGTCGCGAGTCTCGCGGCGGCGCCGGTGCAGGACACGCAGGGCGAGCTGTTCGGAGCGCTGCTGATGCACACCTTCCGGCCGCACGCGTGGACGCACGACGAGCGGCAGCTGTTCGGGATGGTGGCGGACACGGTCGCGTCGCTCACGTGTCGCCTGCGGGCCGAGGAGCACATGCGGGCCGCGCAGGAATCGAGCCTGCGGGCGCTGGGGCTGGCGCTGGAGGCGCGGGACGGCGAGTCGCTGGGGCACACGGACCGCGTGACGGCCCTCGCCCTGAAGATGGCGGGCCGACTGGCGTTCACGCCGCAGGAGACGTGCGCGCTGCGCTGGGGCGCGTACCTGCACGACATCGGCAAGATCGCTGTGCCGGACGCGGTGCTGCTCAAGCGCGGCCCGCTGGACGCGGACGAGTGGGAGGTCATGAAGGGGCACGTCGTGGCGGGCAGCAGTTTCGCGACGACGCTGGCGTTCCTGCCGGACGCGTCGCTGGCCGTGATCGCGCAACATCACGAACGCTGGGACGGCAGCGGTTACCCGTGGGGGATGAGCGGCGACGAGATCAGCCTGGGGGCCAGGATCTTCGCGCTGTGCGACGTGTACGACGCGCTCGTCAGCGAACGCCCGTACAAGGAGGCGTGGCGACCAGAGGACGCGCTCGCGGAGGTGCAGGCGCAGGCGGGACGGCAGTTCGACCCGGCGCTCGTGCCGGTGTTCGTGACGGTCGTGAACGAACAGGAGGGCTGAACCGGGCCTGCCGGGTCAGGCGTGCGTGGCGCCGGGTGCGGGTTCGGTCTGCAGGCGGTCCGCGAGGGCGTTCAGGTACGTGCCGAGCGCGCCCGGGCCGTCCACGGTGTCGTTCGCGTGCGGGCGCAGGAGTGGCAGGTTGCCGAGCTGCACGGCGTGCCCGGCGACCTGCAGCATGGCGAGGTCGTTGTCGGAGTCGCCGAAGGCGAAGGTGTGGGCGCGGTCCACGCCGAGCGACTGCGCGATGGCGAGCAGTGCCGCGCCCTTGTCGGCCCCGGCGGGCGTGACGGTCAGGAAGTCCGTGTACGGTTCCTGCGCGCCGGTCATGACGAGGTGCGGGTGCGTGTCGGCGAGCGCGTCGCGCCAGCCGCGAATGCCGGGGTGGTAGAAGCCGACCTTCTGCACGCGGTCCGTGGGGGCGGCGGCCAGGGGGGCGTGCGGGCGGCGCGACAGCCATTCGGGGACGGGCGTGCCTTCGGGCAGGTCCACGTACACCTGCTCCTCGGCGAAGGCGATGACGCGGGCGTCGTCGAGGCCGTGCGCGAGGACGGCCTGCAGGTCCTCCTGGCTGAACACGGCGCGGGTGTGCAGTTCGCCTCCGATCTCGATGCGGCCACCGTTGTTGGTGGCGACCGCGTCGGGCCGGGCCGCGTCGAGCACGTCGGCGGGCGGCGTGTCGCGGCCGGTGATGATGGCGGTCAGGACCTTCTGGCCGGGCAGGTCGCGCAGGCGCGCGAGGGCCTGGCGGGTGTCTGCGGGAACAAGGAGGCCGCCGTCAGGGATGAGGGTGCCGTCCAGGTCGAAGGCGAGCAGCAGGGGCGGGCGTGACATGACTCAGGCTAGCGCAGGGTGGTCAGCGGCGCTTGACGCCTGCGCCATATGTAACTAGTCTGATTACAGGTTGGGTGGAGGGCGTGCAGAGCGCCGCTTCCGCCTGCGTCCCTGTGCTGCCCGGCCTGCGCCCACCCCACATGTCACAACATCGGTGACACGTTGCCCTGCCGCCCCACACCCAAGGAGTCACGATGCCCGCCCGCCACCCCACCCACCTCGTCCTCGCGGCCCTCGCCCTCCTGACCGTCCCCCCGGCCCTCGCCGGAAGCGGTACGTCACCCGCCGCCCTTCTCCCGGCCACCGTCACCACTGCCGCCCCCACAGCCATGCCGTCCGCCAACGCCGCGCTCGTCCTGCGCCTCGTGCGGGACGGCCTGGAACGGCGCGACACCGCCACCGTGCGCCGCCTCGTCGCGCCCGACTACCGCGAGCACGACCCGCAGCGCGCCAACGGACGCGCCGCCCTGCTCGCCGCGCTCTGCGACCCCGCCACACCACGCGTCCGGTACGACGTGATCCGCACGCTGGTGGACGGCGACCTCGTCATCCTGCACAGCCGCGTCACCCTGACCGGCACCCCGAAACCCCTCGCGGCCTTCGACATCTACCGCGTCCGCGACGGACAGGTCACCGAACACTGGGTGAACCGCCAGCCGAACGCCGACGCCCCCAACCCCAGCGGCCGGACCCTGCTGGACGGCGAGACGCGCGTCACGGACAGCGCCCTCACCGCGCAGAACAAGGCGACCGTGAAGGCCTTCTACACCCGCCTGTTCCTGCAGGGCGACCTGAGCGCCCTGCAGACCATCGACCCGGACACTTACCTGCAGCACAACCCGGGCTTCGCGGACGGCGTGGACACCATCCGCAGGGCCTTCGGCGGCATGGCGGCCGCCCCCGCCGCTCCCGGTCATGCAGCCGCTCCCGCCAACACGGCCGCCGCGCCGTCTCCTCAGCCGCTCGCGGTGTCCGGCGAGGGCAACTTCGTGCTCGTCCGGACCGTCAGCAGCTTCGGGGGTGGCCGGAGCCTCGTGTACGACCTGTTCCGCCTGCACTCCGGGCGCATCGTGGAGCACTGGGACATCGTCTCGCCGGTGCCCGCCACTGCCAGCAACAGCAGCGGCGTGTTCTGATCCGGTTCTGAGCTGAACGCCTGAAGTTCAGCAGAGCGAAGCGAGAAGCCGCTGCCCGGCCGTGAACACCAACAACTCCGGTTTGGAGGAGACGGAAGCGGGCAAGCGTCCCCTCTTTCAGATCCGGACCAGTCTCCTGCGGAGCTATCCCAGTCATGGGCGATGTTTTGCCCAAGAAGGGGGTGCCAGTGCCAATTCCGGCATCCCTGAAACCGGATCAGAACCGTATGACCCGCTGAGTGAGGCAGAGCGAACGCAGAAGGGCGACGCAGGAATCGGTCCCTGCGTCGCCCTTCCCGGGTGGTGGGGCGCTTCAGCCGCGCACGATGGGGCGGGGTCTGCCGCTGGCGTCCACGGCCACAAACACGAACACGCCGCTCGTGGCGAGTTCCTGCTTGCCGGTGGCGAGCGTCTCGCGGAACACGTCCACCTTGACGCGCATGCTGGTGCGGCCGGTGTGGATCACCTCGGCCTCCAGCGCGATGGCGTCGCCGCGCCGGATGGGGAGGTGGAAGTCCACGGCTTCCATGCGGGCCGTGACGACTTCGCCCTGGCAGTGGCGGATGGCGGCCATGCTGGCGGCCTTGTCCATCATGGACAGCACGAAGCCGCCGAAGGCCGTGCCGTGCCCGTTGAGGTCTTTCGGGAACACGAGTTCCAGCATGCGGGCGCTGCTGCGCGGGGCGGGCTGGACGGGGGCGGGCGTGTCCGGCGTGGTGGGGGGCGTGTCGGGGGTCTCGGGGGAATTCATGCGGGCAGTGTACATGCTGTCCGGCCTCTGCCCGTGCGGGGGTGGACGTGCAGGGGCGGCCGCAATTCCCAAGGGAGGGTCAGGTTCACGTCACGGTTCTGTCAGAGCTGCGGCGTTACCCTGAAGGCCCGCTGGGTGAGCTTCCGGAGGTGTCCGGGAGCGGCTCGGGCGGGGCCTGACGGCGACGGCTTCTCATCCTTTCTGCGGTTGTGTTGTTCCAGGAAACTTGATACACTTGCACTCAAGTTATCTGGGTACTGTGTTCGCTGCGCGTGCAGCCCCAGCCCCGACAGGCGCCCACGCACCTGACAGCGACAGGCACGCACGATCAACGCACAGCGTTTTTCAAAGGTCAAAGGAGCCAACCATGCCCGACGTTCCCACCGACACCACCATCCCTGCCAACGTCCCGGTCTGCCCGGTGCGCGGCAGCGTGATCTACCCGACCATGGTGCAGCACATCGACGCGAGCCGCGCCATCAGCATCGCCGCCATCGACGCCGCCATGCTCGAAGAGAAGACCATCCTCATCGTCTCCCAGCGCGACAAGGACATCGACGACCCCCAGGGCAAGGACCTGTACGACGTCGGCACCCTCTGCAACGTCCTGCGCGTCCGCAAGAACGCCGACGGCACCGTCCAGATGCTCGTCAGCGCCGTCGGCCGCGCCCGCGCCACCAACTACACCCGCACCGACTTCCTGCGCGCCGACGTCACCCTCATCCGCAGCGAGACCGGCAAAGCCATCGAACTGCAGGCCCTCAGCCGCGAACTGAACGAGAAGTTCGAATCGCTCATCGCGGGCGGCAAGTTCCTGTCCAGCGAAGCCGTGACCACCATCCAGAACAAGGAAGACGCCGGCGAGATGGCCGACTTCATCGCCTTCAACATGGATTTCCGTATCGAGGACAAGCAGGCCGTCCTCGAAGCGACCAGGGTCACCGACCGCATCCGCAAGGTCCTCACCCTGCTCGACGGTGAAGCCGAAGTCCTCAACATGCAGCAGAAGATCCGCGCGCAGGTCAAGGAAGAAATCGACCGCAACCAGCGCGAGTACTACCTGCGCGAACAGATGAAAGTCATCCAGAAGGAACTCCACGGCGGCGAGGACGGCGAAACCGACGAGACCGAGGAACTCCGCAAGAAGATCGACGCGCTCGGCCTCGCCCCCGAAGTCAAAAAGGAAATCGACCGGGAACTCAACCGCCTCAGCCGCATGCACCCCGACGCGGCCGAAGCGAGCGTCATCCGCACGTACCTCACCACCATCAGCGAACTCCCCTGGAACACCCGCAGCGACGACCAGCTCGACATCGCCACGGCCGCCACCATCCTGGACGACGACCACTACGGCCTGGAGAAGGTCAAGGACCGCGTCCTCGAATTCCTCGCCGTGCGCCGCCTCCGCAAGGAACGCGCCGAACGCGGCGAGATCGACGCCGCCGAAGTCAACAAGGGCCCCATCCTCGTCTTCACCGGCCCTCCCGGCGTCGGCAAGACCAGCATCGCGCAGAGCATCGCCAAGAGCCTCGGCCGCAAGTACGTCCGCATCGCCCTCGGCGGCGCGCGCGACGAGAGCGACATCCGCGGCCACCGCCGCACGTACATCGGCGCGATGCCCGGCCGCATCATCCAGGGCCTGCGCAGCGCCGGAACCCGCAACCCCGTCGTGCTGCTCGACGAGGTCGACAAGCTCGGCAGCGGCATGCAGGGCGACCCCAGCGCCGCGCTCCTCGAAGTGCTCGACCCCGCCCAGAACGCCAACTTCACCGACCACTACCTCGGCGTGCCCTTCGACCTCAGCGAAGTGATGTTCATCGCCACCGCCAACTACCCCGAGCAGATCCCGCCCGCCCTGATGGACCGTATGGAAGTCATCGACTTCTCCAGCTACATCGAGCAGGAGAAACTCCAGATCGCCAAACGCTACCTGCTGCCCCGCCAGCTCAACCAGAACGGCCTGAAACCCAACCAGATCGCCATCACTGACGCCGCCCTGGAAAAACTCATCAGCCACTACACCCGCGAGGCGGGCGTACGCAACCTCGAGCGTGAGATCGGCACCGTCGCCCGCAAGGTCGCGCGCCGCGTCGCCAGCAGCGAAGTCAAACGCGCCAAGGTCACCGACAAGGAACTCGACCGCTACCTCGGACAGGCCCGCTACATGCCCGAGCACGAGAACCGCGAAGACATGGTCGGCGTCGCCACCGGCATGTTCTACACGCCCGTCGGCGGAGACATCCTGTTCATCGAGACGAGCGTCTCCCCCGGACGCGGCATGCTGCTCACCGGCCAGCTCGGCGACGTCATGAAGGAATCGGCCCGCGCCGCCCTCACGTACGCCAAGACCAACGGCGACCGCTTCGGCATCTCCAAGGAACGCATCGACGAGTCCGAAATCCACATCCACGTGCCCGCAGGCGGCATCCCCAAGGAAGGCCCCAGCGCAGGCGGCGCGATGCTCACCAGCATCATCAGCGCCCTGACCGGCATCCCCGCCCGCAAGGACGTCGCCATGACCGGCGAGATCACCCTCACCGGCCGCTACCTCCCCATCGGCGGCCTCAAGGAGAAGGTCCTCGGCGCGCGCCGCGCAGGCATCCGGCACATCATCATGCCCAAAGCCAACGAAGGCGACCTGCGCGACATCCCCTCCGACCTGCGCAGCACCATGCACTTCCACCCCGCCGAGACGGCCGACCAGGTGCTCGACGTGGCCCTCGTGGGCGGCCTGAAGGCCCTGGAAGCGCGCGGCAACGGAGGCGGCACCGTCACCCCGGAAGCCAAGCCCAAACCCGCCCGCCGCAAGCGCGGCAACGACGAAGCGGTCGCCACCGCCTGAACCGAACACATCAACGAGAGCGGCCCACTTCCCGAAAGGAGGTGGGCCGCTCTCGTTCTTGAATGCGTTCTGACGAATCGCTACTGCCGGGTCATTCTTTTCCGGCGTGGGCTTTCAGTTTCAGGTACTCGGCGTACACGTTCGCGGACGCGCTGTCCTGTTTCGTCTGGACCGCCTGGAGTTTCTGAGCGTTCAGGCTGCCCAGCGGACGCGTGACGCTGTTCGTACTCAGCGAGTACCGGTTGCCCTGCATCGCGTAGCATCCGGACATCTGTCCGCTCGACACCTCGATGAGGTAAGAGCATCCGCTCACGGTGTTCTGGGCGGTGAAGTCGAAAATGTAGAACTGATCGATGGTGTCACCGAGATCGAGCAGGGAGAAGACGCCGTGATCGCTGTCGTACCCGGCCACCACGGGACCGCCGTAATCGTTCGTGCCCGTCAGGTAGTAGTCGTTCGGGGCGTCCGGAGCGACGACCAGGTCTCTGAGCTTGTACCCGTCCGTGTAGGTGTTGAGGATGGTGTACGTAAACTTCCAGCTTCCGTAGAGGCGTTCGGTCTGCTGCTGGTTGCTCACAGGGGCAGGAGCGGTGGGTGCCGGAGTGGTCGTCGTGGGTCCACCGCCGCAACTCGCCATGAACAGAGGGACGGTCAACGCCAGAGCCAAGTACTGTTTCTTCACGCCGTCCACTGTAGCCCCGGCCTCCTGCGGGTGTCAGGGCAAGTGTCGCCCGGGTGCCGGGCATCAACTCGGCGCGAGGACCGTGGAGGGCGCGCGACGGCCGGGGATGCCTGACGCTACCCTGTCCCCATGCCTCTGTATCCTTCATCGCGTCAGCCCGTGTACGCCCGTCGGGGCATGGTCGCCACCGGTCAGCCGCTCGCCGCGCAGGCGGGCCTGAGCATCCTGCAGGAAGGCGGGAACGCCGTGGACGCGGCCATCGCCACGGCGATCGCCCTGACGGTGGTGGAGCCGACCGCGAACGGGATCGGCGGTGACAATTTCGCGCTGGTGTGGGCGGACGGTGAACTGCACGGCCTGAATGCGAGCGGCGCGGCCCCGGCGGGCCTGAGTCTGGGCGTGCTGCCGGACGGGCGGATGCCGGTGCACGGATGGCTGCCGGTGACGGTGCCGGGCGCGGTGCGCGGCTGGGCGGACCTGCACGGCCGCTTCGGGCGGCTGCCGTTCGCGCGGCTGTTCGGTCCGGCCATTCATTACGCGCGGCACGGCTATCCGCTCAGTCCGGTGGCGGCCCGCAACTGGGCGCGCGCCATCGGCATCTACCGCAGCCTGAACCTGCCGGAACTGCAGGAGTGGTTCGGCGTGTTCGCGCCTGCGGGCTTCACGCCGCGTCCGGGCGCGGTGTGGGCGAGCGAGGGGCACGCCACGACCCTGGAACGCATCGCGGCGAGCGGCGGGGCGGACTTCTACGAGGGGCAGCTGGCGGAGCGCATCGGGCGGCACGCGGAAGCGACGGGCGGCGTGATCCGCGCGGCGGACCTGGCCGCGCACCGCAGCGAGTGGGTCGCGCCGATCAGCGCCACGTACCGGGGCCACGAGGTGTGGGAGATCCCGCCGAACGGGCAGGGCATCACGGCCCTGATGGCGCTCGGCGTGCTGGACGGCCTGGACCTGCCGGACGAGCGGGACACGGCGCGCGGCCTGCACCTGCAGATCGAGGCGATCAAGCTGGCGTTCGCGGACGCGCACGCGCACGTGGCCGACACGCGGCACAGCGACGTGCCGGTCGAGCGCCTGCTGTCGGCCGCGCACTTCACGCAGCTGCGAGACCGGATCGGGGGAGAGGCGCTGGACCCGCAGACGCGGGCGCCCAGCACGGGCGGCACCGTGTACCTCGCGGCGGCCGACGGGGACGGCATGATGGTGAGCCTCATCCAGAGCAACTACATGGGGTTCGGGAGCGGCGTCGTGATTCCCGGCACCGGCATCGGCCTGCACAACCGCGGCCACAACTTCAACCTGGAGGACGGGCACCCGAACGTCCTGAAGCCCGGCAAGCGCCCGTACCACACCATCATTCCGGGCTTCCTGACGCGGGACGGCGGGCCGGTCGGGCCGTTCGGCGTGATGGGGGGCTTCATGCAGCCGCAGGGGCACGTGCAGGTCATCCTGAACACGCTGCGGTACGGCATGAACCCGCAGGAGGCGCTGGACGCGCCGCGCTGGCAGTGGCTGACGGGCCGCAACGTGGAGGTGGAGCACGGGCTGGGCGCGCACCTGAGCCGCGAACTGGGCCGCCTGGGGCACCGCGTGAACGTGCAGCTGGAGGCGGGGAGTTTCGGGCGCGGGCAGATCATCTGGCGCGACCCGCAGACGGGCGTGCTGGTCGGCGGGAGCGAACCGCGCACGGACGGCCTCGTCGCCGCGTACTGAACGCCGTGCCCGGCGGGTGGGCGGCCGCGTGTCACAGTCTCCTGACCGCTGCCGGGGTTGAATGACGCTGTGAGCGCGCCCGAAACCCCACCCACCGCCGAGCAGACCCTGGACGCCGAGGGCCTTCAGCCGCAGGCGCAACCGCAGCCCTCCGACCCCTTCTCGAACGGGTACGGGTTCACCCCCGGCCTGCCCGGCCCGGCCACGCCCGCCCCGGACGCGCTGTGGCTGGTGTTCTCCCGCGACAGCCTGCTCCTGCAGGACGCCACGTTCGCCCTGCCGGACGGCCCGCCCGCCGGGACGGAACACGCGCAGTACCTCGGCATGCAGCACCTCGGCGTGCAGCACCTCGGTGGGGAGCAGCTGGACGGCCGGAGCGGCACGGCGGACCGCGAGGTGTGGACGGCCCGCCTGACGGCGGACGCGCCGGACGGCCTGAAGTTCTCGCGCCTGCGCGGCCTGTACGGGCGCGTGCCCGACTGGCTGTGGGTGCTGGGTGGCTACGCGTACCAGATCGTGGAGTGGGACCGCACGCACACGTACTGCGGGAACTGCGCGACGCCCACCGTGCGCGGCGACACGGAACGCGTACGCCGCTGCCCGAACTGCGGGCTGAGCGTGTACCCGCGCCTCGCTCCGGCCGTGATGGTGCTTCTCACGCGCGAGCACGAGGGGCGCCCGCAGGTGCTGCTGTGCCGTTCCCCGCAGTTCCCGCCCGGCATGTACAGCGCCAACGCGGGCTTCGTGGAGCCGGGCGAGACGGTCGAGCACGCCGCGCACCGCGAGATGAAGGAGGAGACGAACCTCTCCATCCGGGACCTGCGGTACTTCGACTCGCAGCCCTGGCCGTTCCCGCACAGCCTGATGCTCGCGTACACCGCGCGGTACGCGGGCGGCGAGATCATCCCGCAGCCCGGGGAGATCGAGGAGGCCCGCTGGTTCGACCACGACGCCCTGCCCGCCCTGCCGGACCGCGCGAGCATCTCCCGCCGCCTGATCGAGTCGGTGGTGGGCCCGCAACCCGACTGACCGTAACTGCGCCCCCGGTTCCGCCGGGGCATGCATCTCCATCAGAAAAGGAACCCGGGTGGCTGCCCTGGGTTCCTTTTCTGGTGTACGGGTGCTGCGTCTCTGTCTTTGTCCGTCAGAAGCGGTGGTGGCCGCTCAGGGCGACCGTCACGGCCGTCAGCAGCGGAATGAGCGCCGCCAGCAGCCACACCGTCATGGCCCGCCCCCGGCCCGGCCGGATCAGCAGGACCAGCAGGCACAGCAGGGCGAACACGGTCACGGCCAGGTACAGCGTCGGCATCTCGGGAGCAGTGTAGCGGGTCCCGGCCCGTTCCCGCGCAGCGGCGTGTTCCGTCCGGCTGCCTTACCGCCGGAACCTGTCTTACTGGCTGGCTTTGCGCTGCGCTTCCTGCAGGGCGGCCGTGGCGGTCGCCTGGCCGGTGCTGGCCTTGTGAATGGCGTCCTCGAGGTACTTCTGCCAGGTGTAGTAGTCGGGCGCGGTGGGGCGGGTGGTGGTGTCGTCCATCTGGTCGTACGCGGCCTTGCGGTACGGGTTCTTGGCGTAGTAGGCGTCCAGGCTGGGCTGGACGCTGCGGCGCGGCGTGACGTACGCGGTCGCCTTGACCCAGTCGGTGAGGCGGGCGGGCTCCATCAGGAACTTCCAGAAGGCGAGGGCGCCCGCCTGCTCCTGCGCGCTCGCGCCCTTCACGATGCCGAGGTTCGCGCCGCCGATCGGGACGGTGCAGACCTTCTCGCACGGGAACTGCGCGGCGCCCAGCTCCACGAACGGCAGCTTCTGGAAGTCCGTCCAGTTGGCGATGCTGGCGACCACCATCAGGTTCTGGCCGCGCGTGAAGTCGAAGGCCGCGCCGAGCGCGTCGCCGAGCGTACGGGCCTGCGCGCTGCCGCTCCTGACCATGCCTGCCAGCTGTTCGAGCGCGTCCACGGCCTGCGGGGACGTGAAGTTCGGCTTGCCGTTCACGACGAGTTTCCCGCCGCGCACGCTCACCATGCTCTCGAAGGTCCAGGCGTCCGCGATGGTCAGGTACGGGCGGCGGCCCTGCTTGAGGCGTTCGGAGGTGGCCTGCAGTTCCGTCCATGTTTTCGGGACGCCCGCACCGGATTTGCGCAGCGCGCCCGCGTTGTAGAACAGGACGGGCGTGCTGACGTTCCACGGCAGGCCGAAGCGTGCGCCGTCCACCTCGCCGGCCTTCCAGACGGCCGGGTAGAAGTCCCGCACGAAGTCCGGGCTGAGCGTGCCCTCGTACCTGTCGAGGTTCACGAGCTGGTTGTCGCCGACGAGCTTGTTGAAGTACGTGAATTCCGCCTGGAACAGCACGGGCGCGTTCCCGGCCTTGATGGCCGCCTGGAGTTTGGCGGGCGTCTCGCGGTAGTTGCCGGCCGAGGTGGGGATCACCTCGTACTGGTTCTGGGAGGCGTTGAAGTCCCTGGCGTAGCCCGCGATGACGTCCTTGACGCCCTCCATGCTGTGCCAGAAGGTGATCTGGGTGGGCGCGGCGGCCGCGTTCACGGCGAGGCTGAGGGTGAGGAGGGAGCTGATCAGGAGGGCTGGGCGCTTCACGCCGGGCAGTCTAGAGTGCCAAGGTGACGCGCATGTGATGCCCGCTGCGGGTCAGCGGCGGCGGACGAGCATCTTCATGCGCTGCGTGAGGCGCTGGTACACGGGCGGCGCGTGATGCTTGCTGAAGTCCAGGGCGGCCAGCTCGCTGCCCACGTCGAACCCGTACCGCTGCGTCAGGAAGTACCGGTGATCCATGATCCACAGGTACAGGTCCGCCTCGGTTCGGCCGGGGAAGCGCGACAGCACGTCGTGCGTACGGATCTGCTCCACCACGCGCGCGTACAGGCGCACGTACCAGCTGCAGGTCGCCTCGTCGATCGGCACGTCGCGGCTGTACTTGCGGTCCAGGTAGTACTTGCGCGTCTGGATGTGCTCCGCGAGGCGGTCGTAGCGGCCCGGCGTGGTGAACAGGATCGCGTGGTGTTCCGGCATGAGTTCGTCGAGGTGCGTGGCGCGCAGGAAGTCCGCGTACTCGCCCTTGATGATCAGGTCCTTGAGGGTATCGCCCGGTTCGGGCGGAACCGTCACGTGCAGCTCGATCACCTGCGCGTCGATGTACGCCTGCCCCTGGCGGCGCGCGACGGACACGCGGTGGTTGCCGTCCTTCACGAAGTACAGTTCGCCGACCTTGTACACCTGGATGGGCGGCAGTTCCTTGCCCTGCAGCTGCGCGGCGCGCACGCCGATCCAGCGTTCGTCGAGGTGCGGTTCCTTCGGCAGGTAGTAGCGGTCGAACTCCTTGTAGCGGTCCACGGACCCCACGATGCTGGCGGTCGGGATGGCCTGCGTGCCGCGCTGGAATTCCGCGTCCGGGTGCAGGTGCCGCACCCACTCGAAGGGAATGAGTTCGTTCGGGGCGCGCACCACGGCGTTCAGCAGGTCGTGCACGTCGGCCGTCAGCCGCGCCCGTTCCACCTCGCTGCGCGCCTGATTGCGCATGTCGCGCGCACCTCCGTTTCCGCCTTCTGTCTGCATCTCCCGCTCCTGGACAGTCCCGTGCCGGGCCCGCCTCTTGGTGTCCATGCTACACCTGCTCGCCTGTCAGCTTCCTGACGGGCCGTCAGGGAACGGTCAATCGGACGCCGGGGCAGCACCACGCCGCTCCTTAGGTTTCCTTTGGGATGCCCGCGAATGCGGCCAGCACCACCGAAGCGCGCCCCCGGATACGGTCCAATACGGGCATGCTCGGACGATTCTTCAAGAAGCCCGATGACGACCTCGGCGGCCGCGTGCCGCCCGGTCAGACACTCACCACGCGCTTCCCGGTCCTCACGTACGGCCCGGTGCCCCGCTACAGCAAGGAAGACATCACCGTGCGCGTGTTTGGACTGGCCGAAGAGCAGACCTTCTCGTGGATCGACCTGCAGAAGATGCCGCAGACCACCCTGACGTACGACATCCACTGCGTCACGCACTGGAGCAAGCTCGACACCACCTGGACCGGCGTGCAGGTGCCGGAACTGATGCGGCACATCACGCTCAAGCCGGGCGCGACGCACGTCATGATCCACTCGGTGGGCGGGTACACCACCAACCTGTCGCTGGAGGACTTCGCGCGGGAGCAGAACCTCCTCGCGCACGCCTTCGGGAACACGCCCGACACGGTCGCGCCGCTCGAGACGGAGCACGGCGGCCCGATGCGTCTGGTGGTCCCGCACCTGTACTTCTGGAAGAGCGCGAAGTGGATGAACGGCCTGGAGTTCATGAGCGCCGACGAGGCGGGCTTCTGGGAACGCAACGGCTACCACATGCGCGGCGATCCCTTCAAGGACGAGCGGTACAGCGATTGACACCCCGTCCAGCGCGGGCACTCCGCTGACCGGCCCTGTCGCGGACGGCGGGACGGGCGCGCCGTACCTCGTGCCGGACCTGCTCGCACCGGACCTGCGCCTGCTGCTGGTGGGGTCGGCGCCCAGCACCATCAGCGCCCGCGCGCACGCCTACTACGCCAACCCGCAGAACAAGTTCTGGCGCACCCTGCACGCCGCACGCATCACGCCGCGCCTGTTCCTGCCGTCCGAGTACCCGGAACTGCTGACGCTGGGCGTGGGCCTCACGGACCTCGCCAAACGTCACGCCGGGGCGGACGCCGCCCTCCCCGGCCACGCCTGGGACCGCCCGGAATTCCTGACGAAGGTGCAGACGTACCGCCCGCGCACCGTCGCCTTCACCAGCAAGCGCGCGGCGAGCGAGGCGCTCGGACAGCCGACCGGTCGCCTCCCGTACGGCCTGCAGGTGCAGGACCTGCACGGCGCGCAGGTGTGGGTGCTGCCCAGCACCAGCCCCCTCGCAGACACGCACTTCCGGCTGGAGCCCTGGCTGGCGCTCGGCGAGACGCTCCACTCAGACCAGATTGAGCTGAACTCTTAGAGTTCAGCTGAGCGGAGCGAGCACCAACAAACAGGTACTGGATCAGACCCCACCTGGAGGCCGGTGTGTCACATCACGGCATGCCGACCGGCTGCCGCGCTCAGGTGGGGTTTTCCTCGGCCGCCCAGATGTCCGCCATGCTCTCGCGGCGGCGCATCGTTACCCAGTCCTGCCCGTCCCACAGCACCTCGGCCGGGCGGGGCCGCGTGAGGTAGTTGCTGCTCATGGCCGCCCCGTACGCGCCTGCTTCCAGGACCGTCAGCAGGTCGCCGCGCCGCGCGCCCGCCGGGAGCGGCACGTCCTGCCCCAGCAGGTCGCCGCTCTCGCAGGCCGGACCGGCCAGGTCAGACCGCGTCTCCTGACCCTCTCCCGCGCCTTCGTGCCACAGGGCGCGCACCGGGTGCTGTGCGCCGTACAGCATCGGGCGCAGCAGTTCCGTCATGCCCGCGTCCAGCAGCGTGAACGTCCGCCCTGTCGTCTTGCGGCCCATCACGCGCGTCAGCAGCACGCCCGACCGCGCCACGAGGTACCGTCCCGGCTCCACCCACACCCGCGCCCCGAACGCCGCCGCCGCTTCCCGCGCGCGCGCCGCGATGCCGTGCAGGTCGGCGTCCAGCCCCCAGCCGCCCCCCACGTCCAGCACCTCCAGCGGTCCCGTCACGGCACTCAGTTCCGCCACGCGCGCGAACGCCGCCGAGAAGTCCGCCGCGTCCCGGACGGCACTCCCCACGTGCAGGTGAAGGCCGCGCAGGGTGTGCCCACCCGCCCGCAGGTCCCGCAGCAGGCCCGGCAGGTCCAGCGGCCGCACGCCGAACTTGCTGCGTGCCGCGCCCGTGGCGAGGTGATCGTGCGTGCTGACCTCCAGGCCCGGATTCACGCGCACCAGCACCCGCGACCCTCGTGGCAGCAGCGCCGCCTCCTCCACGCGGTCCACGATGAACGTCGCGCCCAGCTGCCCGCCCAGGGCGTACTCCTCGTCCGTCTTGGCGGGCCCGTTCACGATCACCTCGTCGCCGCCCGCGCCGACGTGCACGGCGCGGCCCAGCTCGCCCAGCGACACGCACTCGAAGCCGACCCCGGCCCGGTGCAGGCGGCGCAGCAGCGTCAGGTTCGGGTTGGCTTTCATGGCGTACCACACGCGCGCGTCCCCGAACGCGACCCGCACGCGGGCGAGCGCGGCGTCCAGTTCGGCCGCGCTGTACGCGTACAGGGGCGTGCCGAAGCGCCTTGCCGCGTCGCGCAGCTGATCGTCCGTCAGGGGAACGTGCGGGTCCGTGTCAGTCCGGGTCATGACCGACAGGGTAACGCAGCGGGCCGCCCGGGGCAGGGGAGGGGCGGTCCCCGAAGTCACCATCTGCGCGCACGGCACCTGTTACACTCCCCCGGTGACGCACACGGCAGGAGACCCCCACGTTCAGCAGCCCACCCCCACCGCGCAGGCCCGGCCCGGCCGCGTGCTGTGCGCGATGTCGGGCGGCGTGGACTCCAGCGTGTCCGCCGCGCTCCTCAAGGAACAGGGCTACAGCGTGATCGGCGCCATGATGCGCTTCTGGCCGGACGACAAACGCGTGGACACCTTCGACTCCTGTTGCTCCCCCGACGCCGCCTACGAGGCCCGCCGCGTCGCGGATCAGGTGGGCGTGCCCTTCTACCTGCTCGACTACCGCGAGCAGTTCCAGGAGCACATCGTGCAGCCGTTCATCCGCGAGTACGCGGCCGGGCGCACCCCCAACCCCTGCGTGAACTGCAACACCAAGGTCAAGTTCGACGAACTCGTCAGGAAGGCGAAGATGCTCGGCTGCGACTACGTCGCGACCGGTCACTACGTGCGCCGCGCCGACACGTCCCACGGCGTCGAGTTCCACCGCGGCGACGACCCCCGCAAGGACCAGACGTACTTCCTGTGGGGCACGCCTGTGGACGCGCTGCCGTACATCCTGTTTCCGGTCGGCGAGATGGAGAAGCCGCGCGTGCGTGAACTCGCCGAGCAGCACGGCCTGCTGACCGCGCAGAAGCCCGAGAGTCAGAACATCTGCTTCGTGCCGGGCACCGTGAAGGAATTCGTGCAGGAGTTCATCCCGCAGGCGCGCGGCGCGATCCGCGAGATCCGCAGCGGCGAACGCGTCGGCGATCACCTCGGCACGCAGTTCTACACGCTCGGGCAGAAGAAGGGCCTGGGCCTGTACCAGTCGCACGCCGTGCGGCACGTCGTGCATCTCGACCCAGGAAGCAACACCGTCTGGGTGGGCGACCATGCCGACTGCCAGTGGAGCGGCCTCCGGGCCTCCGGCGCGAACTACCTGCTGCCCCTCCCGGAACTGCCCGAGGTGCTGGAAGTGCAGGTGCGCTACCGCAGCACGCCCGTCCGTGCGCGCGTCGTGCATGCCGACGAGCACAGCTTCCAGCTGGAGTTCGAGGAACCGCAGTTCGCGGTCGCGCCCGGCCAGAGCGCCGTGCTGTACAGCGGCACGCGCCTCCTGGGCGGCGGTCTGATCGAGGACCACGTCCGCACCCTGCCCGCCATTCCCGACTGAACGCCGGACACGGGGCGGCCGCGCGGTTCAGCCCTGCATGACCCGGCTCGGGGTGGGCGGGCCGGACGTCGCTTCGCCCCACTCCACTCGGTTGCGGCCCCGGTGCTTGGCGCGGTACAGGGCGCGGTCCGCGAGCTTCACGCTCTGCTGCGCCGACTGCCGCGCCGTGAGCGTCACCGCCCCGATGGACACCGTGACGGGCACCCCGACCTTCACGGGCAGGGTGCGTTCCACGCTGGCGCGGACGCGTTCGGCCACCATGCGCGCCTGCTGCGGCGTGCAGTGGCGCAGCAGTACCGCGAACTCCTCGCCGCCGTAACGGTACGCGCCGTCCCAGTGACGCAGGTTCTCGCGCAGCACCTGCGCCGTGACGGCCAGTACCTTGTCTCCGAAGTCGTGCCCGTGCGCGTCGTTGATGCTCTTGAAATGATCGAGGTCCAGCAGCAGCAGGAAGGATGGCGGGTCCGACTGGCCGGGCCGTAGGTCCTCGTCGAAGCGGCGGCGGTTGAGGAGGCCTGTCAGCTTGTCGGTGTACGCCATACGGCGGTAGTCGCGGTACGCTCCCACCAGCCGCAGGCGCGTCTGCAGGAGCGCCACGGCGAGCGCCAGCCCCACAGCCTTGACGGGCCACGTGAGCAGCAGCGGCCACACACCGCCCGGCACGAGCAGGTATGGGAGGTTTCCCGCCAGCGTCACGATCAGGCCCAGGCGGTAGAGCGGCCAGCCCTGCAGCTGGAAGGGCCGCCACACCCGCACCACGAGGACACTCACGCCGACCGTCAGCGCGACACTCAGCACCGACGGCCACACGCCCGCCCCGCCCAGCTGCGCGCGGTACAGCATGGTGGGGACGCTCACGCTCAGACCGTACAGGGGTCCGCCCAGCATGGTGGCGAGCGCTACCGGCAGGAACCGCAGGTCCGCCAGCACGCCCGACTGCAGGACGACCGCGTGCCCCAGCAGCAGCAGGCCTGTGCAGGTCAGCAGGCCCCAGCGGGACAGGCGGTGCGTGGCCCGCTCCGCACTCCGGTACGGGTACGTCAGGCCGAGCAGCGACACCATCCCGATCAGGAGGGTGAAGTTCACGAATGCACGGTCGAGCAGTTCCAGCGACAGCGGACTCCTCCCCGTCATGCCATTCTGTTCCGGCGCGACCCTGACGCGCACCCGGCACGCAGCGGCGCCATGACGTGCCTCATTGTGCCGGAACGGAGCGGACGCTGCCAGTCGGCCGCGCGTCCCGCTCCCCGCCCCGACCGCGCCTCCTGCCGTCCGGCCCGAACAGCGGGCAGGCGCCCCCCCTGAGGAGAGCGCCTGCCTGACCTTCACCAGCGGTGCCTGGCCGACCCCCGCACGGCCCCTGAACCTTCAGGGCGTGCAGGGGCGGGGTTCACTCGTAGCTGACGCTCAGGACCTTGAATTCCTGCGTGCCGCGCGGCATCTGCACACTGACGGTGTCGCCCACGCGGCTCCCGGCGAGCGCCTGACCGATGGGGCTCTGGTCGCTGATCTTGCCTTTCAGGATGTCGACCTCGTACGTGCCGACGATCTCGAAGCGGTGCTCGCGGCCCGTGCCGTCCTGCAGGACGACGTGCGCGCCGAGGGTCACGCCGTCCTGCGCGCCCTCCTCGATGATCAGGGCGTTCTCCAGCTGGTCTTCGAGCTCCAGGATGCGCGCCTCGTTCTCGGACTGGTCCATGCGCGCCTGATCGTAGGCGGCGCTCTCGCGGAGGTCGCCGTCCGCGATGGCGACGCCCATGTCGGCGCTGATCTGTTCACGGCGGGTGGTCTTGAGGTGCTCGATCGTCTTCTTGAGCTGATCGTAGCCCTTGCGGGTCATCTTCATCTTTTCGGCCATAGCACTCCAGTATAGCCGTTCGCGCGGGGCGGCGGCCAGTGCGCCGCGCGCCCGGAACGCGTGCGCCACGTCACACTTCGTTCAGAAGTTCATGCCCTGCCGCGTGATCATCATGCGCAGTTCGTGCGGACTGCTGGCCGACTCCAGCGCCTCGTCCATGGTGATCAGCGAGTGCCGGTACAGTTCGACGAGGTGCTGGTCGAAGGTGTGCATGCCGCGGATGTTGTCCTCCATCATGGCGTCCTTGACGAGCACCGTCTTCTCCTCGTCGCGGATGTAGTCCTGCACGAGCGGCGTGTTCACGAGCAGTTCCGTGCCGAGGATGCGGCCCACGCCGTCTGCGCGGCGCAGCAGGCGCTGACTGACGATCCCGACGAGTGAGTCGGCGAGCAGCAGGCGGATCTGGTCGCGTTCGTGCGGCGGGAAGAAATCCACGACGCGGTTCACGGTCCGCACGGCGTCCAGCGTGTGCAGGGTGCTGAGCACGAGGTGCCCGGTCTGCGCGGCCGTGATGGCGGCCTCCACCGTTTCCTTGTCGCGCATCTCGCCGATCATGATGACGTCCGGGTCCTGCCGCATCGCGTACTTCAGGGCCGTGCGGAAGTCGCGGGTGTCGGCGCCCACCTCGCGCTGCACCACGATGCTGCGCTTGTTCTTGTGCAGGATCTCGATCGGGTCCTCGATCGTGATGATGTTGAAGGGCTGCGTGCGGTTGATGTGGTCGATCAGGGACGCGAGCGTGGTGCTTTTCCCGCTGCCGGTCGGGCCGGTCACGAGGATCAGGCCGCGCGGCGCGCCCGCGAAGGCGCGCATGGTGGTGTCCGGCAGGCCGAGCGCCTCGAAGCTGGGGATGGCGTCCGTGACGACGCGCATCACGATGCCGACCGCGCCGCGCTGCCGGAACACGTTGCAGCGGAAGCGGGCGACGCCCGAGAGCGAGTACGCCGTGTCCATCTCGCTGCGGTACTCGAAGTCCTCCCACTGTTCGCCCGTCAGCAGGGCGCGCGCCATGGCGACCGTGTCGGGCGGCATCAGGGCCGCCGTCCCGAAGGCGACGAGCATCCCGTCCACGCGGCCCATCGGCGGGCTGCCCGCCTGCAGGTGCACGTCCGAGACGCGGCGCGCCACCATCTGCGTCAGCAGGTCCTGAATGGTGGTGGGGCCGCCCGTCAGCGGGATGTGCGGGGTGGGGGGACGCTGCGCCGTCACGCTGTGCCCTCCTCCGGGCCGGTCGCGGCAGGGGTGGGCCGGGGGTCGAGGGGCATGTTGTCGATCAGCCGCACGCCGAACATCCGCGCCGCGATGAGCACTCTGTACATGTCCCCAGTATGAAGGTTTGATGACGGCCCGTGCTGTTCGGAATACGACACGTCACCCGCCGCCGGGGAGGGGCACTGCCCGACCACGTTCAGCGCGTCGTCCACCACGCTCAGGTAATCCAGCGTGACCTCCGGCTCGGCCCTCAGGAGCGCCAGGCCCGCCTCCAGCACCGCGTCCACCTCGCGCTCCCCGCCCACGAAGGCCCCCTGCATGGCCCGCAGGGCCCGCGACAGCACCGTGGCCCGCACCTGCTGCTCCGCCGTCAGGTAACTGTTGCGGCTGCTGAGCGCCAGCCCCGCCGCGCCGCCCGACGCACGCACGGTCGGCACGCCCACCACCTGCACCGGCACGTTCAGGTCCCGCACCAGCTGCCGCACCACGGCCAACTGCTGCCAGTCCTTCTCCCCGAAGTACGCCCGGTCCGCCCGCGTCAGGTTCAGCAGCTTCAGGACCACCGTCGCCACCCCGTCGAAATGACCGGGCCGCGACGCGCCCTCCAGCGCCCGCGACACGCCCCCCACACTCACGCCGCTCCCGAAGCCCGCCGGGTACATCACGTCCCCGGACGGGTGAAAGATCAGGTCCGCGCCCGCCGCGCCCGCCACGCGCCGGTCGTTCTCCAGGTCGCGCGGGTAGCGGGACAGGTCCTCCTTCGGCCCGAACTGCAGCGGGTTCACGAACACGCTCACCACCACCACGTCGTTCTCGCGGCGCGCCTGCTCGATCAGGGTCGCGTGCCCCGAATGCAGGTACCCCATCGTCGGCACGAGGCCCACCCGGCCACGCCCGGCCAGTGCCTCACGCAGCGCCGACACGGACTCCACCACCGGCAGCAGCGCCGGCACGCTCAGGGTGCCCGTCACAGCTGTTGCCGCCTGCCGTCCAGCACGTGCAGGACGCTGTCCAGCACCCAGCTCACGACGGTCAGCACGAGCGCGCCCACCACCGCCGCACCGAAGTTCGCCACGACCAGCCGCGTCACGCCCGCCACGATGCTCAGCACCACGCCGTTCACGATCAGGGTGAACAGGCCCAGCGTCAGCACGTTGATCGGCAGGGACAGCAGCAGCAGCAGCGGCCGGATGAGCGCGTTCACGAGACCCAGCACCAGGGCCGCGACCAGCACGTCCCAGGTGCTGCCCTGCTCGAAGTACACGCCGCCGTACAGGCGCGTCGTGAGCCACAACGCCAGGGCATTGATGCCCAGCTTGAGGAGAAAATTCTGCATGTGTACAGCATAGGGGGTCCCGTCTGACAGGACCATGGACCGGAGTTCACACGTTCCTGAACGCCGCGTCCGGACAACGCCGTTTCTGGACGGTGCTGCTCCCGGACGCGGCCGGTCGCCCCTCAGCGCGTCATATTTGATCCGATGACAGGGATTCCGGAAAAAGCACCGGCATCCCTTCTTGGGCAGAACGGGAGGAGTGGCGTGGCCAGCCGCGTCCGTTCACGACGATACGCCCTACAGGACGCCTGCCCGCTTCCACCTCCTCAACACCGTACTTTGTTGGTACTCGCTTCGCTCGGCTGAACTCCAAAAGTTCAGCTCAAAACCGCATTACAGGCCGAAACGGCGGAAGGTGTGGTCCACCTCGCGCAGGTACCACTGCAGGTCGAAGGCGCGGTCCAGGTCGTCGTCCGTGAGCGGGTTCTCCGGGTCGCGTTTCAGCAGGTCGCGCAGGCCCTCGCCCGTCTCCCAAGACTGCAGGGCGTTGCGCTGCACGATGGCGTACGCCGCCTCGCGCGCCATGCCGCGGTCGTCGATCAGCAGGTGCAGGACGCGCTGGCTGAACACCAGGCCGCCCAGGTCGTTGAGGTTCTTCAGCATGCGTTCCGGGAACACCACGAGGTTCTTCAGCACGCCCGTCAGGCGGCGCGCGGCGTAACTGGCGGCCTGCACGGCGTCCGGCAGGATGACGCGCTCCGCGCTGGAGTGGCTGATGTCCCGCTCGTGCCACAGCGGCACGTTCTCCAGGCCCGTCACGAGGTACCCGCGCAGCAGGCGCGTGAGGCCCGTCACGTTCTCCGTCAGGATGGGGTTCTTCTTGTGCGGCATGCTGCTGCTGCCCTTCTGGCCCGCCCCGAACGGCTCCATCGCCTCGCGCACCTCGCTGCGCTGCAGGTGCCGGATCTCGACCGCGATCTTCTCCAGCGTCGTCCCGAAGATCGCCAGGGCGCTCAGCACCTCCGCGTGCCGGTCCCGGGCGAGCGTCTGGTTGGTGACGAGCGCGACCCGCCACCCCCACGCGGCCGCGACCATCTCCTCGACCTGCGGGGACACGTGCGCGTACGTGCCGACCGACCCGGACAGCATCACCACCCGGATGCGTTCCCGCGCGGCGTGCAGGCGCTCCAGGTCGCGGTCCAGCGTGGACATCCAGTTCAGGAACTTCAGGCCGAACGTCATCGGCTCGGCGTGAATGCCGTGCGTGCGGCCCACGGTGGGCGTGTGCTTGTACGTGGCGGCCTGCGTGCGGCACACCTCGCGCAGCGCCCGCACGTCTTCCGTCACCAGCGCGAGCGACTCGTCCAGCAGCAGGTTCTGCGCCGTGTCGACCACGTCGGTGCTCGTCAGGCCGTGGTGAATGAAGCGCGCCGCGTCCCCGTACCGTTCGGACAGGGCCGTCGTGAACGCCACGATGTCATGCCGCGTGACGGCCTCGATCTCCGCGACGCGCGCCGCGAACGCCTCGTCGAGCGGGTCGCGTTCCGACGCGGCCACCAGTTCGGTGTGCGCTTCCCTGGGGACCTCGCCCAGGGTGGCCTGCGCGTCCATGGCGCTCAGCTCGACCTTCAGCCAGGCGCGGTACTTGCTGGCCTCGCTCCACAGGGCGCGCAGTTCGGGGGTGCTGTAACGGTCAATCATGCCTGAAGCGTAGCGTGCGCCCGCCCCTCAGTTCGAGGGGCCGTCTGCATAGGGGGCGGGCGAGTGGTCGTTCACGCCCACCCACAGCACCTTCACGCCCGGCACCTTCAGGGCGTCCGCCGGGACCGCCAGACCCCACGCGGGGTGCGTGGGCACGGCGTCCGGCAGGTTCACAGCGCGCTGCAGGATGTTCTGGTACGTGCTGCAGTACAGCGCGTCCGGTTCGCTGCTCAGCGAGTAGAAGCGCCCGTCCAGGCGGTGCGCGGCCTCCCACAGCCTGGGCAGCATGTCCGGCCGCACGCCCGCGTCCAGCACGATCGCCGCGTAGTACCGGTACTCCACCGATTCCGGGTACGCGCCTGCACGCGGGCGGCTGTAGTTGTACGTCTCCATCACCTGTCCCGCCTTGTACTTGCGGGTGACGTGCGAGCACGGCCCCCAGAAGTTCGTGATGTCGGTGTCCTTCCAGCACGTCAGGATCAGCGCACCTTCCGGCGCGCGCTCGAATGCCTCCCGCAGGCTCACGAGCCGGTCGGCGGGCACCACCTGCCGCGTCAGCAGGGTGCGGGCGTCCACGTCCTGACCGGCCGGGCCGGGCGTGAAGTGCAGGTCGTACACGTCCGTCACGGCCAGCGGACCGCAGCCGGACAGCAGGCCCGCCAGCACGGCGGACCCCAGGACGAGGGAGGACAGGCGGGGCAGGGCAGACGGCATCCTTCCCAGTGTGCCGCAGCAAGGTAAAGGGCGTGTGCGTTCCCGCGTTCATGAAGTCCGCCCCGTGCGCCGCTTCGTGCCGGAACCTGCCTGTCGGCGCGGGCGGGCCGGACCGTACACTGAAGGCATGACCTCCCTCCCCGACCTTGACCTCGAGGCCGCCCTCCACCTCGCGATCCGCGCCGCGCACGAGGCGGGACGCATCCAGCAGGCGCACGTGGGCCGCGCGCACACCATCCGCACCAAGTCCAGCTTCAGCGACCTCGTGACGGAAGTGGACGGCCTGTGCGAGGCCGCCATCCGCGCCTGGATCGCGCGCGAGTACCCGGA
Source organism: Deinococcus aquiradiocola (assembly GCF_014646915.1). Taxonomy (NCBI): domain Bacteria; kingdom Thermotogati; phylum Deinococcota; class Deinococci; order Deinococcales; family Deinococcaceae; genus Deinococcus; species Deinococcus aquiradiocola. Next base: position 92,933 of record NZ_BMOE01000009.1, read on the forward strand.
CCACGCGGTGCTCGGCGAGGAGGAAGGCGAGCAGGGGAGCGCCGCCGCCGAGTACCGCTGGGTGGTGGACCCGCTCGACGGGACCGTCAACTACGCGCACGGCTTCCCGTTCTACTGCGTGTCCATCGCCCTGGAACGCCGCTCGCAGGACGCGGACGCAGCGGAACGCCTGCTGGGCGTGGTGTACGACGCCACCCGCGACGAACTGTTCACGGCCGTCGCCGGGCGCGGCGCGCACCTGAACGGCGCGCCCGTCCGCGTGTCCGGCACGCCGACCCTCACCACGCCTGCCCTGCTCAGCACCGGCTTCCCGTACGATCCCGGCGATCACCGCAACCTGCGCCTGCTCGGGCAGCTGCTCGCGCTGGGCGTTCCCGTCCGCCGCCCCGGCGCGGCCGCCCTCGACCTGTGTTACGTCGCGTGCGGCCGTCTCGACGGGTACTGGGAGATGGGCCTGAAACCCTGGGACAGCGCTGCCGGAAGCCTGATCGTGACCGAGGCGGGCGGACAGGTGACGGACGCGCTCGGCGTGGCCCGCGCGGACGGCCCCGTGATCGTGGCGAGCAACGGCGCGCTGCACGACGAACTGCTCGGCGTGCTGGACGCGGGAGCCGTTCCGTGAACGGCCTGATCGTGGTCATGCTGATCCTCGTGAACGTCGGCGGGTTCGCGAGCCTGCTGTTCAGCCTGCGGCAGGGGCAGTTCGGCGGGGCGTTCAGCACGCTGCTGCTCATGGCGCTCCTCGACGCGTTCGGGCTGTGGCTGCTGCGCTCCATGCGCGAGGACCAGTGAGGCCAGACTGAGCTGACCTCCGGGCGTTCAGCCGAGCGGAGCGAGCACCAGCGCCGTGTCCCCCGGACACCAGCTGACCGGCCTGCGGGCGCGCGGTCCTCTGTACCCGTCCACACGTCCGGCACGGCGGGCCTGCGGCAGACTGCCGGGATGTTCCGGGCCTACACTCCCGCCGCGTACGAGTTCCCGCTTCCGGAGGGGCACCGCTTTCCGTATTACAAGTACCGCATGATGGCCGACCGCCTGCGGCCGCTGCTGCCGGTGCTGGACACGCCCAACCTGCCGTGGGCGGTGGCGGGCCGCGTGCACGACCCGCACTGGCTGCGGCGCTGGCGGCGCGGCGAGGTGGACCGCCACGAGGTGCGCGCGTTCGGGCTGCCGTGGTCGGAGGGCGTGGTAGAGCGCGCCCGTCGCGCGGCGGGCGGGAGTGTCGCGGCGCTGGACGACGCGCTGCGGGTGGGGTGGGGCATCAACCTGGCGGGCGGGACGCATCACGCCTTCGCGGACCGCGCGGAGGGCTTCTGCCTGCTGAACGACGCCGCGCTCCTGACGCGTCTGGCGCTGGACGCGACGCCCGACCACCCGGGCGGTCGGGTGGCGCGGGTGGCGGTGGTGGACCTGGACGTGCATCAGGGCAACGGGACGGCGGCGCTGCTGGGGCCGCTCACGCACGTGGCCGGGCCGCGCGCGTTCACGCTCAGCGTGCACGGGGAGCGCAACTACCCGTTCCGGAAGGAGCGCAGCAGTCTGGATCTGGGGTTGGGGGACGGCGTGACGGACGCCGAGTACCTGCAGGTGATGCGCGGGTCGGTGCTGCCCGCACTGGAGGCGTTCCGGCCGGAACTGCTGGTGTACCTGGCGGGCGTGGACGTGCTGGCGGGCGACCGGTTCGGGCGGTTCGCGCTCACGCTGGCCGGGGTGCGGGAACGCAACCGGCTGCTGCTGGCGTGGGCGCGGGCGGCGGGTGTGCCACTCGTGAGTCTGACGGCGGGCGGGTACAACGCGGACCATGCCCTGACGGTGGAGGCGCACGCGAGCGTCGTGCTGGACGGGCTGGACGTGTACGCCTGAAGGGAGGGCGGGGCTGGTGAGAGGTGCGGGTGTGCCCCCCCCGGTGTGGGGGGTTCCTGCTTCCTTTAGATTGCCGTCAGCTTACATTTCAGGGTTGTACAAAGCTTGTACAGTCTGGGCAGTCGAACGCCGAGGGCCCCAGACCCCACCCGGGGCACGGCCCGCATCCCGAGCAATTGCCGCCCGGCCCGTGAACGAGGGCCACCCACCCCAGGAGTGCCCCCATGACCATGCAGCCGATGACCGCCAGCACCACCCCCGAACTCCACGGCCGTCCCGTCCGCCGCGGCGACACCCTGTACTACGCCGGTGACCTCAGCTCCAGCCTGTACCGCCTCGAGAGCGGCCTGCTGCGCGCCGTGCGTCTCACTCCGCAGGGCCGCAACCTCACCGTGCGCCACATCCGCCCCGGCGACATCTTCGGCGAGGAAGCGCTGCACGGCCTGAACCGTACCCATCAGGTCATCGCGCTCACCGACGCCAGCATCCAGCCCATCCACCTCCAGCACCTCAGCGGCGAGGAACTGTGGCAGGTCACGCGCAGCCTCTCCGCGCAGCTGCAGCGCGTCATGACGGACGGCGTGCACATTCAGGACGGCGAACTGCGCGAACGCATCGCCCGCTACCTCCTCAACCTCGCCGACAGCAGCCTCGGCGGCCGCCACGCCAACGGGCAGCCCTTCGTGCGCGCCACGCACGAACTGATCGCCGAAGGCACCGGCGCCACCCGTGAAAGCGTCAGCAAACTGATCGGCGAGATGCGCGACGACGGCCTCCTCAGCCCCGCGTACCGCTGCATCACCCTCACGGCCGAGCAGGACCTCCGCACGCTCGCCGGCCTCGTCTGACCGGCAGGCCCGGACACCCGTACCCTTGAACAAGCTTTGATGAAGGACGCTTCATGCAGAGAGGGCCGCGAGCACATGCTCGCGGCCCTCTCTGCCCTGCTGTCCCGGCGTCAGCTGAGCTTGGCGCGGAACTCCTCGTAACTGAAGGTCTTCACGACCTCGTAGTGGCCGTCCGCGTGCAGGATGCCGATGTCGGGGTGCTTCACGCCGTTGAAGAACGTCGTCTTGACCATCGTGTAGTGGATCATGTCGTCGAACACCACCCGGTCCCCCACCTGCAGCTCCTGCGCGAAGCTGTACTCGCCGATCACGTCGCCCGCGAGGCAGGTCGTGCCGCCCAGCAGGTACGTGTGCGCCTGCACGCCACTTTCCGCCGCGCCCAGCACGCGCGGCCGGTACGGCATTTCCAGCACGTCCGGCATGTGCGCCGACGCGGAAATGTCGAGGATCAGGTTGTCCTTGACGTTGTGCACCACGTCCAGCACGCTGCTCACCAGCCACCCGGTGTCCCAGCCGAAGGCGCTGCCCGGCTCCAGGATCACGTCCACGTTCCAGCGTTCACGGAACTCGCGCACCACGCGGATCAGGCGTTCGGTGTCGTACCCGGCGCGCGTCATGAGGTGCCCGCCGCCGAAGTTCACCCACGACATGTTCGGCAGCACGTCCCCGAACTTCTCCTCGAACACGGCCAGCGTGCGCTCCAGCACGTCCGAGCCGTTCTCGCACAGGCTGTGGAAGTGCAGGCCGTCCACGCCGTCCAGCAGGTCCTCGCGGAACTCGCGGCGCGTCACGCCCAGCCGCGAGAACGGCCCGGCCGGGTTGTACAGGTCCGTCTCCACCTCGCCGTACTCGTGGTTCACGCGGATGCCGATGTGCACGACCTTCCCGGCCGCGCGGGCCGCCTGCACCTGCGGCCTGAACCGCTCCCACTGCGAGAAGCTGTTGAAGGTCAGGTGATCGGCGAGCGCCAGCATCTGCGGGAAGTCCGCGTCGCTGTACGCCACGGCGTACACGTGCACCTCGCCGCCCATCTCTTCACGCGCGAGGCGCGCCTCGTTCAGGCTGCTGGCCGTCGCGCCGTGAATGCCGTACTCGCGCAGGATCGGGAAGCTGCTCCACATGGAGTACCCCTTGAACGCCACGATGATCTTCGCGCCGGACGCCGCCTGCACGTCCGAGATGAGGCGCAGGTTCCGGCGCAGGCGCGACTCGTCCAGCACGTACGCGGGACTGGGAATGGACGCCCACGGGACGCGGTCGGTGGGAAACACGTCGGGGCTGGGGGAGGGCGCGGGCGTGAGGGGAGGCGTGGTCATGCCCCAGGGTAACAAGTCCGGGCGGCCCACACGGTAACGGCGTCCCGCGTACGGGACGGCGAACCGGAGGGGCACCCCGCACGCGTCCCACGACAGGCTAAGCACTCTCATGAAGCTGTCCCGGTATCATGCCGTCGTGCTCCGCGTCTCTGTCATCGTGCTCGTCTGCGTCGTCGCCTTCGGGACGCTGTTCTCGCTGCTGCCCTCCGGGAGCGGCGCGGCCGCGCGTTCCGGCGTCACCCTGCAGGGCGTGCAGTTCAGCCTGTACCCCGAGCAGGACCCGGGGGCGGTGTGGCGCTTCCAGGCGCGCCAGGTGACGATCGACCCCCTGCGGGACGAGAACCGGCTCGACGACCTCGGGCGCGGCGAGCGCTGGCTGCACCGGCCCGGCGAGCCGGAAACGCTGGACCTCACGCTCCGCACGCGCCGACTGGTCATCGATCAGGACGACAACCTCCAGGCACAGGAGGCCACCATGTACATCCCGCGCGACTGCACCACCCTCACGCTGCGCTCCACGGCCGACCGACCGGTCCTCATCAACCAGCGCAGCGGGTACAGCGCGCCGTACGTGAGCATCGACAACCCCAGCATTCAGGCCGAGTACGACGACTTCACGTCGCCCTTCGACCTGAGCAACGTCCAGGGCAGCCAGCGGGCCGGCGCGACCTTCCAGGCGAGCCCCGATACCGTCTGCGAGGCGGGCCGCACCGTGCCCCGCCACAGCTGAACCCGGCTGTCCCTTCACGTCCTTCCCGCGGCCTCCTGGCCCGCACGTTCCACCCGGAGGTCCCCATGAACCGTACCCCAGCCAACACCACCCGCACCCGCGCCGCCCTGCTCGCCGCCGCCGCCCTCGGCAGCGCCCTCGCGGCCGCCGCGACCGCGCCCACCAACCGCATCCTGAAGTTCGAGACGGGCGCGCAACTGCAGGGCGACCTGCGCAACGGCCCGTACAACTACAGCGGCAAGGGCGGCGCGGCCGTCAGGGCCAGCGTCGGCACCGTCAGCATCGCCGCGCCGCAGGCGAGCATGAAGGCCCCCGCCGGGACGGCCATGGCGAGCGCCGAAGGCAGACGCACCGCCGACTTCACGGGCGGCGTCACCGTGACCCGCAACCGCCTCACCGCGAAGGGCGCGACCCTGAACTACAGCGAGTCGACCGGGCAGGGCGTCCTGAGCGGCACGCCCAGCGCCGTCCTGCAGCCCGAGAAGGCCGGTGACGACGCCGTGAACATCGCCGCGACCACCATGAGTCTCGACGTGGACACCAACATGAGCACCAGCACCGGCAACGTCAAGCTCGTGAACGGCAACCAGACGGGCCGTGCCGACAAGGTCATCTTCGACGAGAAGCGCGAGCTGGGCGTCCTGAGCGGCAACCTCACCCTCAGCCGCGCCGCGACCGCCAAGGCCAAGGAACTGAACGTGGTCGGCAGCGAGGCGCGCATCCTGACCAAAGGCAAACTGCTGTACGTCAGCGGCAAGGTGAAGCTCACGCAGGGCACCATCACCACCACCGGCGACGCCGTGTACTACGACGACGCCAAGAACGTCGCGTACGTGGTCGGCAACGCCGTCAGCGTGGACAGCAAGAACGGCACGACCGTCAAGGCCCGCCCGAGCGGCGCGCTGGAGCAGCGCACCGACCTGGGCCGCGTCCGCTCCATCGACAGCGGGTTCGCCATTCCTGTCGCGCAGTTCAAGCTGGCGGGCGAGAAGTAAGCCGGGCCGTGGGCGCGGCGTCCGGCCGGGTGAGTGCACGCACTCACCCGGCCGGACGGCAAACGGCTAAGCTGGCCTGAACGGTGGACAGGAGGAACGGCATGGGTGGCGGGCGCGGCACGGACAGGCGATGGACGGACAGACAGGGGAGGGGGAGGCGGGCGCGCTGGCTGGCGCTCGCGCTGCTGGGCATGGCGCTCGCACAGACCCAGCCGACCCCGACCCAGCCGATGACGCCGCCGACCACCCAGCCTGCCTTGGACACGCCCACCCCACAGGTCGCCCCGGACGCGCCCGCGCCGGACGCCCCGGCAGACGGCACGGACGACACCGGGACGAGCGTCAGCCTGACCCGCACCGCCAAGGACGGCCGCAAGCGCCTCATCACGGTGCAGCGCACCGGCACCTCCGACGCGACCGGCATCTTCACGGCGTGTCAGCCGCTCGACGACGACCCGCCCGGCACGCCCACCATCTCGGTGTTCAGCGAGTCCGGTGCGGGCGGCGTGCGCGTCAGCATCGACAAGAACGTCATCGTCGCGCCGCTCGCCATCGTCACGCAGCAGGACAGCGGCGACGGGCACATCGAGGTGAGTGCCGGAACCGCCCGGTACCTCGACGCGGCCCCGCCGGGCGCCACGGACCGCCTCTCTCGTTGCGAGGTGGAAGCGAAAGCGCAGCCCGCGCCGGACACCGTGACCGTCACGCAGGGCAAGACGCGCCTGAACGGCAGCCGCCTCGTGTACGACGAGTCGGACGGCGTGGCCCGCATCGAAGGGCCCATCACGTTCAGCCGCCAGAATGGCGCGTCCACCCTGACCGGCACGAGCGGCAGCATCGAGGTGAACGTCGACGACGAGAGCACCACCCTGGTCGGCAACGTCACCCTCAGGGACGGCAGCCGCACCAGCACGGCCGAACGCGTCGAGTACGACGACACCGCCAACGTCGCCATCCTGCGCGGCACGCCCGCTGCTCCCGCGCGGTCCGTCACGAGCGACCAGACGCTCACCGCCAGCGTCATCCGCTACAACCTCGACACGGGCTCCGTCGTCGCGGTCGGCCCGATCGGCGGGGAATTCCAGGACGGCCCGGCTGCTCCCACCCAGTCCGGCACGCCTGCCCCGGCGGCGCCCAGTCCCGCGACGCCCGCCTCTCCCTCCACCCCCTGATCCTCAACGCTTCCGGGCCGCCCCTGCACGCGCCGCGTCAGGGGCGCTTTGTATACTGGGTTCCTATGACCTCCCCGCCCCCCCGCCAGGATTCACGTTCCTCCGCGTTCAGGCGCTGGCTCCTGGAAGGCACCGCGCCCTCCACCCCGCCCGCCGCTGAACACGAGGGCTTCTACGTCGAGGAGAAGGCGGTCCAGGCCCGGCACCAGACGCACCCGTGGTGGCAGGTGATGTGCCTCACCGGCGTGGACTACTTCAGCACCCTCGGCTACCAGCCGGGCATCGCGGCCCTCGCGGCCGGGGCGCTCTCGCCCTTCGCGACGCTGGTGCTCGTCATCGTGACGCTGTTTGGTGCGCTCCCCATGTACCGCCGCGTCGCGGAGGAAAGCCCGCACGGCGACGGCAGCATCAGCATGCTGGAACGCCTGCTGAGCTTCTGGCCGAGCAAGCTGCTGGTCCTCGTGCTGATCGGCTTCGTCGCCACGGGCTTCGTCATCACCATCACCTTGTCCGCCGCCGACGCCGCCAAGCACATGACCGAGAACCCTTTCCTGAAAGGCGCGCTCGGCAACGCCCAGATTCCCGCCACCATCGTCCTGATCGCGCTGCTCGGCGCGGTGTTCCTGAAGGGCTTCAAGGAAGCCATCGGGATCGCGGTGGTGCTCGTCACGCTGTACCTCGGCCTGAGCGCCGTGGTCGTCGTGAAGGGCGCCACGCTCGTCTTCGCGCACCCGCAGGTCGTGCAGGACTGGCTGGGCCTCCTCACCCGCAGTTACGCGAGCCCGCTCTCGCTGATCGGCGCGGCACTCCTCGTCTTCCCGAAACTCGCGCTGGGCCTGTCCGGCTTCGAGACGGGCGTCGTCGTGATGCCGCTCGTGAAGGGCGACCTCGGCGACCTGGAATCCCAGCCGACCGGACGCATCCGCAACGGCAAACGCCTCCTGACGACAGCCGCCCTCATCATGAGCGTGTTCCTGATCTCCAGCAGCCTCGTCACGACGCTCCTCATCCCGCCGGAAGCGTTCCAGCCGGGCGGCGTCGCCAACGGCCGCGCCCTCGCGTACCTGGGGCACGAGTACCTCGGCGAGGTGTTCGGCACCATCTACGACGCCAGCACCATCGCCATCCTGTGGTTCGCGGGCGCGTCCGCCATGGCGGGCCTGCTGAACATCCTGCCTCGCTACCTGCCGCGCTACGGCATGGCGCCCGACTGGGCGCGCGCCAACCGCCCGCTCGTGCTGGTGTTCATGGCCATCGCCCTGATCGTCACGCTCGCCTTCAAGGCCGACGTGGACGCCCAGGCGAGCGCGTACGCGACCGGCGTGCTGGCCCTCATGACGTCCGCCGCCGTCGCCGTGTCCCTCTCCGCCTTCCGGCACAAGGAACGCGGGCTGGGCGTGGCGTTCACCATCACCAGCCTCGTGTTCATCTACGTCACGGCCGTGACGGTCCTCAACAGCCCCGAAGGCCTGTACATCGCCCTGATGTTCGTGGCCGCCATCCTGGCTGTCAGCGTCGCGTCCCGCGTCCAGCGGTCCTTCGAGCTGCGCGTCAGCAGCGTCGAGATCGACGACGCGGCCCGCAGCATGCTGAAGGAATTCCCGATCCGGCCCCTGCGCTTCGTGGCGCACAACCCCGACGAGACGAGCCTCGCCGAGTACCGCAAGAAGGAACTCCGCGCCCGCCAGATGGCGCACCTGCCCGACGACGACCCCTTCCTGTTCCTGGAAGTCGAGGTGGACGACGCCTCCGAGTTCAGCGACGTGGTCGAGGTGACGTCACATCAGGTGGCGGAGTACCGCATCCTGCGCGCCAAGGGCAGCAGCGTTCCCAACACCATCGCGGCCCTGCTGCTGCACCTGCGTGGCAAGGGCACGCCCCCGCAGGTGTACTTCCAGTGGAGCGAGGAGGGGCCCGTGTCGGCCGCCATGCGTTTCCTGGTGGAGGGCGAAGGCGACATCCCGCCGCTCACGCACGAGATCCTGCGCCGCGCCGAACCGGACCGCGACCGCCGCCCCATCGTGCACGTCGGCGGCTGACCCGGCCTCCGGCCGAGCGGGCACGAACCGACAGAAGAGGCGAACCGGGGCCATCGCCCGGTTCGCCTCACTCGTTCAGTTCAACACCGCACGGGAGGGCGCGGGCGCTTCACCCGAACAGGTCGCCCAGTCCACCGTTGCTCCGGCTGCTCCCGCTGTTGCCGCTGTCGTCGCTGCGCAGGCCCGCGTGCTCCTCGTACGGCTGCACCACCACGAACCCGTCGCCCTGGAACACCATCTGCAGCGTCTCGCCGCCTCCGCGCCCCAGGAAGGAGCGCAGGCTGGCGTCCATCCGCAGCTGCGGCTGCAGGTTCTCGCTCCACGCGACCGTGGCGTTCGGGTCCGTGAAGATCGGTGTCTGCGGCGTGACCCGCAGCGTGAGCGGCGTCCCGTGACTCAGGATGGCGACCATGCCCTGCCCGTGCAGCTTCACGCTGAACAGCCCCCCGGACGCCATGTCGGCCACGCGGCGGTGCATGGTGATGTCGTGATGCACCGTGTCCTCGAAGGCGAGCAGGTCGTTGCCGTTCACGTTCAGCCCGTCGCCCGTCAGGCGCACGATGGTGATCTCCTTGCCCTGATCGGCGAGGTAGCACACGCCCTGCCCCTCGATCTTCGCGAGGGGTTCCATCTCGCTCGTCACGGCGCGCACGAGGGCCTTCATGATGCCGCCCTCCAGCATGCCCTCGCGCTTGAAAGTCAGGTTGCCCTTGTAGGCGACCATGGCGCCCAGCTTGCTCCAGATGCGGCCCCGGACCTTCACCTCCAGCATCTTGTGGCTTTCCAGCTCGAACACGTCGCCGGGGTTGTCGCGCTCGGCAGTTTCTCGGACGAACTCACTCAGACTTCGGGTGGGGGTCTGGTCGGCGGGCATGACTTCAGTCTACGACGCCTCACGCCCGGCACGCGGCAGAACCCGGACGGGCCGGGACGCTTCAGGAGCGGGCGAGCAGCTGGCCGTCCCGGTCGCGCAGTTCGTAGCGGTCCCGTTCGCGCCCGCCCAGCCAGTGCAGCAGTTCGAGCAGGTCGTCCCCCTCGTGCAGCACCTCCGGGTCGCCCTTCTGCCGGAGTTGATAGGCCGTGCTGACGGGCGGCTCCCACCTGGTGGGGCCGTCTTCCTTCACGAATGCTCTCGACATGCCTTCAGCGTAGGCGCCGCGCCCTGCCGGGCGGATGGGGAAGAGGTGAACTCCCCTTGGCGCCTTTCTCGCCGCGCTCTCGCCCGTCCGTCAGGCCTCCCCCTCCGGGTCCGCCGGGTGGGGGCGCAGGCCACGCAGCGCCAGCAGCACCCACACGCACTCCACGGCCATCAGGACGCCCGTCAGAAAGAACGGCGCACGGATGTCCAGATGCACCAGCAGCGCGCCCAGCAGCGGCCCCAGCGCGAACCCGAACGACGCCGCACTCGCCGTCAACCCGAACGCCACGCCCCGGTCCTCGCGCCGCACCACGCTGCCCAGAATGGCATTCGCGGCCGGAATCGTCCCCCCGATGAACACGCCCATCACGACCCTCAGCACGCCCAGCACCAGCACCGACCCCGCCAGACCCTGCAGGCCCGCGGACAGTGCCGCGCCACCCGCACACACGGCCAGCACCGTCCGCGCAGGCAAGCGGTCCGACAGCCGCCCCGCCAGCAGCGCCCCCACACTGGCACTCACCGCGACCGAACCGAGAATCGTGCCGGTCGCCGTCGCCAGCCCCGGCCCGCCCGGCCCCGACAGGTCCGCGATCACCAGCGGCAGCACCGGCCCCACCACCGAGTTCGCCAGCTGATCCAGGAAGTTCACCACCACGATCGGCGCGAGCGCCCCCCACAGCATCCGCGCCCGCACGCGCGGCACATGCACCCCCGCCTCCCTCGGCGCGGGGCGACGCTCGTGCGTGAACAGCGCGACCATCACGCCCGACACCAGCAGCAGCGCCGCTGTCACCGCGAACGGCACCCGGAACCCGAGCGCGTCCGCGATGAACCCCCCGATCAGCGGCCCGCCCGCCGCGCCCGCGAACACCGCCGTCTGCATCAACCCCATCCCGAATCCCAGGCGCCGCTCCGGAATGGTGGACGCCACCAGCGTATTGCTGGCCGACACCGTCCCCGTCAGCAGGCCCTGCAGCAGCCGCAGCAGCAGCAGCGGCACCGGCCCGCCCACCAGCCCCATCGCGCCCACCACCACCACCCCGCCGAACGTCGCACGGAGCACCATCGCCTTCGCCCCGAACCGGTCCGCGAGCCGCCCCCACACGGGCGCCATGACGGCCATCGCCACGCCACTCGCCGTGGCCGACGCGCCCGCCCACAACGCCGCCGTCTGCGGGTCCCGCACGCCCAGCGACTGAATGTACAGCGGCAGGAACGGCAACCCCAGCGTGAACGCCGTCTGCGTCACCAGCTGCGACGACACCATCACCCACAGGGTCCGCTGCCACGAGTCCCGCCGTGCAGGCGGGATCGGAGCGGCATCGTCAGACACCGGGGCATGATACGCCCCACCCGCACGGGCAGGGCGCCAGGCGCGCCTTCAGTCGCCTCACATGGGGGGAGGCCCGGTCAGGCAGGCATGGCGGGCCTGCCGGAACGGCCGACTCCGGCCACAGGGGAAGTGCCCGACCTCAGAGTCCGGCCAGCCGCTCCAGTACCGCTTCGATCTGTTCGAGGCTGGTGGCGTAGCTGAGGCGCACGCGGCCCGGCGCGAGGAAGTCCGTTCCGGGCACGACGGCCACGCGCGCGTCGTCCAGCATGATGCGCGCGGCCTCCAGCTCGTCCGTGTGGATGCGGGAGGTGTCGGCCAGCACGTAGAAGGCCCCGTCGGGGGTGGGGGTGGGGAAGCCCAGCGCGTTGAGGCCCGCCACGATCCGGTCGCGGCGCTGCTGGAACTTGCCGCGCGCCATCTCGATGAACGCGCGGCTGTCCTGTATGGCGGCCACGGCGGCCCACTGGGAGACGCTGCTGGCGTTGCTGGTGCTCTGGCCCTGGATGGCGTTCATGGCGCGGATGACGGGCAGCGGTCCGGCCGCGTACCCGATGCGCCACCCGGTCATGGCGTAGGCCTTGCTGGCCCCGTTCACGGTGAGCGTGTGGTCCGGCGCGAAGCGGGCGATGCTGACGTGCGCGTGGTCGTAGATGATGTGCTCGTACATCTCGTCCGTCACGATCATCAGGCCGCGTTCCTGCGCGAGGTCCGCCACGGCCCGCAGGGTCGCTTCGGGGAACACGGCGCCGGTGGGGTTGCCGGGACTGTTCAGCACGATCATTTTCGTGCGGGGCGTCACGGCGGCCCGCAGGACGTCCGGGTCGAGGCGGTACGCGTCCTCGGGGCGCGTGGGGACGGCGACGGGTACGCCGCCCGCGAAGCGCACCATTTCCGGGTAGCTCACCCAGTACGGACTGGGGATCAGCACCTCGTCGCCCGGGTCGAGCAGCGCGAAGAACGCGTTGAAGAGGCTCTGCTTGCCGCCGTTCCCGACCGTCACCTGGTCCGGGGTGTACGTGAGGCCGTTCTCGCGCAGGAGTTTCGCGGCGATGGCCTCGCGCAGTTCCGGGATGCCCTGCACCTGGGTGTAGCGGGTGCGTCCGGCGTCGATGGCGGCCTTGGCGGCGGCCACGACGTGCGGCGGCGTGTCGAAGTCCGGTTCGCCTGCCGCCATGCTCAGGACGTCCACGCCCGCCCGCTGCAGTTCCAGGGCGCGGGCCGTGACGGCGATGGTGCTGGAGGGCCGCAGGCGCTGAACCTGCTCCGAGAGGCGCGGCGTGAAGGTCGTCATGCCTGACATGGTAGGGCCGCGCGGCCCGGCAGGTGAGACGGTTGCCTGACCCGGTGCGGCCCGTGGCGGGCGCGCGGGTTCAGTTCTGGATGTCCGCGTCGGTGTGGGCGTCCACGGTGCCGTCCGCGAATTCCAGCGTGACGCGCTCGCCCGCGCCGAGCTGAGCGGCGCGCGTGACGACCGTCCCGCCCGGCCGGGTGCGGACGACCGCGTACCCGCGTTCCAGGGTTCGTTTCGGCGTGAGGCCCAGCACGGTCCGCATGGTGTGGTTCACGCGTTCGCTCTCGCCGGTCACGCGGGCGCGGGCGGCGCGCGTCACGCGGTCCTGCGCCCACGTCGCCTCGCGGTCCGCGTGCGTCAGGACGCTGCGTCCGGCATCCATGATCTGCCGGTACGCGTCCAGCGCGGTGGCGGCCGCGCCGGTCACGCTGTTCACGAGGTACGCGGCGGCCTTGCTGGGCGTGTCGGTGCGGACGCAGGCGATCTCGTCAAGGATGCTGTCGTCGCGCGCGTGCCCGATGCCCGTCACGACCGGCACCGGGAAGCTCGCCACGGCCCGCGCGAGCTCCAGGTCGTTCAGCCACGCGAGGTCCGTCTGCGCGCCGCCGCCCCGGATGATCACGAGGGCGTCCAGCGGCGCCTGTGCGTGCGCGAGGAGCGCCTCGGCGAGCGCGGTCAGCAGGCTGGGGGCCGCCTCGCGTCCCTGGAAGGTCGCGTTCAGGTACACGAAGTCCACGGCGCCCGCCCGCGCCAGCCGGTCCGCTTCCCGCCGGAAGTCGCCGAGGCCCGCCGCGTTCCGGGGTGCGAGGACCGCCACGCGCTGCGGGTCGTGCGGCGGCGGGAGGCGGCGGTTGCGGTCCAGCAGACCCTCGGCGTCCAGCACGCGCCGGATCTGTTCGAGCTTCACGGCCTGATCGCCGAGCGTGAATTCCGGCGCGATGTCCAGCACGTTGAGCGAGAACCCGTACTGCGGGTGGAATTCGGCCGTGACGTACAGCAGCACCGACATGCCCGCCCGCAGCGTGCCGCCCGTCGCCTTGCGGAACTTGCCTTCCAGCGCGTACCGTTCGCGTGCCCAGAGGGTCGCGCGGGCCTTGGCGACCTCCTGCCCGTCCTCGCTCTGCACGACGTCCATGTACAGGTGGCGGCGGTCCGTGACGCTGCTCAGCTCGGCGCGCACCCACACCGCGCCGGGAATGCCGTGGTGAATCACCTGACTCACGTACCCCAGCAGGTCCGACAGCTGCAGGTGCGCGTCCGGCGTGCGCGTCACCGGCCCACCACCCGCCCGGCGAGCGCGGCGAGCAGGCCCAGCCCCACGTTCCCGAGCAGGTACGCGCCCGCCCGGAGCGTGTCGCCGCGCAGCAGCATGCCGTCCAGGTCCACGCTGAAGGTGCTGAACGTCGTGTACGCGCCCAGGAACCCGACGCCCAGTGCGGCGCGCGCCTCCGGGCTGACCGTGCCGCGCAGCGCGAGGGCCGACAGCAGCCCCAGCGCGAACGACCCGCTCACGTTGATGAGCAGCGTCACCCACGGAAAGCCGGACTTCAGGACGAGCGGGGCGAGCGCCGCGCCGAGCGCGTAACGGGCGAGTGCGCCCAGCATTCCGCCCAGGGCGACACCCGTCAGCAGCGTAGGGGACCACATGCGGCCCAGGATAGCCCGCCTTCCTGCACCTGCGGGCTATCCTGTGCGCGTGATCCGTTCCAAATCCACGCGCGGCGAGGGGTGCGACTGGCAGGACCCGAACTCCGAAGCCATCTGGGTGGACGCCCAGGCCCCCACCGAGAGCGAACTCCAGGCGCTCCGCGCCCGCTTCCAGATTCACCCGCTCGCGCTCGAGGACGCGCTGGAGCACGGCCACTGGAGCCGCTACGAGCAGTACCCGGCGCACGAGTTCATCACGTTCCGTACCCTGGCGCAGCCGAACGGCGGGGACGAGTTCACGGAACGCCTCAGCCTCTTCCTGTTTCCGGGCGTGATCCTCACGCTCAGCGACGACGGCGCCAGCTACCTCGACAGCGTGTGGGAACTGGTGGGCCGCGAGAGCGTCAACACCTCGCTGGAGGTCGCGTACGAACTGCTCGACGAGGGCAGCCAGACCTTCTTCCGGTACATCGCGGCCTTCGAGAACGGCCTCGATCAGGCCGAGGAGCGCATCTTCGCGCAGCGCCGCAACCAGGACGCGCAGGAAGTCTTCGAACGCAAGCACCGGCTGGCGCAGGTGCGCTCCCTGGCGGCCGAGGCGCAGGCGGCCGTGAGCCTCATGAACCGCCACATGACGCTCGACATGGCCGACCAGATCCGTTTCCGGGACGTGCTCGACACCCTGAACCGCGCCACCCTGCGCCTGGACGGGCTGCGGGACAGCCTGCGCGGCCTGCTGGACCTGCAGCTCAGCCTGCAGAACCAGCGCATGAACGAGGTCATGAAGACCCTCACGGCCGTCAGCACCGTCTTCCTGCCGCTCACCTTCCTGGCGGGCGTGTGGGGCATGAATTACCAGTTCATGCCGGAACTGCACTGGCGGTACGGGTACGCGTTCGCGTGGGCGAGCTTCATCCTGACGGCCGTGCTGCTCGCCGCGTACTTCAAGCGCCGCCAGTGGTGGTGAGCCGTATTCCGCTCATACGGTGATGCGGCGCGTGCCACTCCGGCGCGGTGTTGCCCGGCGTGCGGTTCGTTCAGCGGCTCAGTAGCAGAGGAGGGGCGGGCCACCTGCACGGGTGAGCCGTCCCTCCTTCGCTGGGGTGCCTTACAGCATGCCGGCCAGGAAGCCCTGCTGGCGCACCGTCCGGATCAGGTCCATGACGGTGTGGCGGCTGGGGTCGTAGTGCACCTCGATCTGACCGTCGTCGGGCGTGGCTTTCAGGACGCCGTCCATCTGCAGGAGCGTTTCCGCGACCCGCAGACCGGCGGCCTTGTCCATGCCGCGCACGCCGATGAGGGTTCTGATGGATTTGGAGGGAGGGGTGCTGGCCTGGGTCATGAGTCCATGATGATACCGGAACTCTGACAGGCTCCTTGCATTTGCGTGCCGCGCCGTCTTCACGGACCCCCACGGTCCGGGCGGGCGCGCGTCAGCGGCGTCCGGCGTCGGTGTACCCGCCGCCCCGCAGGCGCTCGCCGGGCGCGGTGTCCTGACGGCTGCCCAGGTGGTGCACGGCGTAGCGGCCCGTCACGTGGCTGCCTTCCGCCTCGCCGGCCGCGTGCAGCAGCGGCGTGAGCGGGTAGTGCACCTCGTACACGGCGGCGTCGTAGGCGCTCTTGATGACGGCGTGCAGGAGTCCGGCGGCGGTGCGGCCCTCGTCTTCCGAGCCGGGCCTCACCAGGCAGGCCGTGACGAGAATGATGGGCTTGTCGCCCATCCAGACGCTCTGCGCGAAGATCAGGCCCGTCAGCTGGCCGCTGTCCTCACTGCCCTGCACGCGCTCCTCGGAGATGAAGCTGTGTTCGCTGCGCAGGTAGAAGCGCAGGGCGGGCAGGCTGGTGCGCAGGCGGCCCTCCTGCTCGCGTTCCGGCAGGGTGGGCCAGGCGGGGTCCTGCGCCTGCACCTGCCGGTCCAGGTCACTCATCGCCTCGAAATCGTCCTCGGTAAATACGCGGTAACGCATGCCTTCACCCTAGAGCATTTCGGGGTGGACGGCGGGTCCCGTGGCGGGCGGTTCGGGCGGGTTTCGTGTGTTGGCCCGCAGTCCGGGGGCGACGTGCTGCCGCTGGTGGGCGGGGGCCGGAGCGGGAGTCCCAACGATTGGCAAAACGTGGGGGGCGGGTGCGTTCACGCGCCTCCTTTAGACTGTCGTTCATGAGTGCTTCTTCCGTCCGTCCGCAACTGGTGGCGCTGGCCACGGCCCTGCGTCACTTTCATTCGGCCCTGCTCGACGTCGCCAAGTCCGACCACGAGTTCCGCGAGGGCCGCATCGAGGGGCCGTTCGCGCTGTACAGCCTCGTCATGAACCACCCGAACTTCCAGTGGCTGCGGCCCCTGAGCGGCCTGATGGCGACGCTCGACGAGGTGATCGACAGCAAGGAGGCCCTCA
Organism: Deinococcus aquiradiocola; assembly: GCF_014646915.1. Lineage (NCBI taxonomy): Bacteria > Thermotogati > Deinococcota > Deinococci > Deinococcales > Deinococcaceae > Deinococcus > Deinococcus aquiradiocola. Next base: position 109,701 of record NZ_BMOE01000009.1, read on the forward strand.
CGCAGCGCAACCTGCTGGACGTGCAGCAGGCGCTCGGTCTGCTGATGGGCGGACTCGACACGAACTTCGCGGACTTCCGTGCCGGGTACGCGCGCGCCGCGGCCGACCCCAAGGTGCGGGAGACGGAGGCACGCTGGCGGGCGCTGATCGCGGAGCAGGGCGGGTCGGCCGAGGTGCCGGGCACGCTCGACGCGTGAAGCTGATCGCCGGGCTCGGCAATCCGGGCACGCAGTTCGCGCGCACGCGGCACAACGTCGGCTGGCTGGTCCTCGACGAGCTGGCGCGCCGGGCGGGCGTGCCGTGGTCGAAAGCCACGAATGCCGAGACGGCGGAACTGCGTCTGGGCACGGAGAAGGTGCTGCTGGTGAAGCCGCAGACCATGATGAACGCGAGCGGACGGGCCGTGCAGCCGCTCATGGCGTACTTCAGGCTGGAGCCTGCCGATCTGCTCGTGGCTCAGGACGATCTGGACAGTCCGTTCGGGCTGCTGCGCCTGCGGCACGGCGGGCGGCACGGTGGGCAGAACGGCGTGCGGGACATCATCGCGCGGCTGGGCGAGGAGGGCTTCGACCGCCTGAAGATCGGCATCAGTCGTCCACCTGCCGGGCGCAACCCGGCCGACTGGGTGCTGAGCCGCTGGGCGGAGGACGAGGCGACGACGCTCGCGCAGCTCGTGACGCTGGGCGCGGACGCGGCGACGCTGTGGGCGACGCAGGGGCTCGCGGAGGCGCAGGGCAGGTACAACGGGACGGACCTGCGCCCCGCCCCCCCATCGCCACCCGCACCGGCGGTGCAGGCGGTCACACCCGCCGCCGCGCCGGGCCGTTCCGACCCGGAACCGTCCGCCTGAGCGTGCGGCGGCGCGGGCCAGCCCCGTCCGCGTGATTTGCTGACGTCGCCCTGACCGCCGGGGGGACCGTGGCGGGGGATGGTGCGCGGGCACGGCGTCCCTTACGCTGAGGGCATGGAATCCTTCCTGATGCCGCTCCTGTCGGGCCTGGGCCTGTCGGGGGCCGCCGGTCTGAACGCGTACATCCCGCTGCTGCTGGTCGGGCTGCTGGAACGGGCCGGGGTGACGCACCTCGCGCAGCCCTTCGACCTGCTGGCGAACCCGTGGGTGCTGCTGGGCGTGGCAGTGCTGGGCGCGCTGGATTTCGTGGGCGACAAGATTCCCGGCGTGGATCACGCGCTGCACGTGTTCGGCGGTGTGGTCAACGCGGGCGCGGGCGCGCTGCTGTTCGCCAGTCAGCACGGCGTGGCGGGGCACCTGGATCCGGCGCTGGCGGCGGTGCTGGGGCTGGTGGTGGCGGGCGGCGTGCAGGCCACGCGGACGGTGCTGCGGCCCGTCTCGACAGGCGCGACGGCGGGCCTGGGCAACCCGGTCGTGTCGAGCGTCGAGGACGGCAGTTCGCTGCTGCTGAGCGTGCTGGCGGTGTTCGCGCCGGTCGTGGCGGTGGTGCTGCTCGTGCTGCTGCTGGTGCTGGCGTGGCGCGCGCTCGCCAGCGTGAGGCGACGCTGGGCGTGAAGCCGGACGTGCCGGAACCCGCGTGAGCGCGGGCGGTGGGGGAGAGGGGCGGACCTGAAGGTGGGGTCCGCTCCTCTCCTCTTGTGGTCCTCCTGTGGCCTGGGTGCCTGCCCGGCAGAAACGGTGGGTGCATTCGGGTGCGCGGTGGTCGAAATTCTGCAAACAAGGCGCATTTTCCTCCTGACTTCAGGCTCGGCTGCCCAAAAATTCTGCAATTTGTACCGTCACTTCTAGTCAAATGTCCATTTCTGAATTGACAGTGTGTAAGACCTTCAGCTACCGTGAGGGCAGTCCGGCCGTGCGCCGCACCCTCGCCATACCGGCGTCGGGCAGCCACGGGATGGAGCGGGAGGAGGCCCAGACATGAAACTGATCACGGCAGTCGTGCGACCCGAGCGCGTACAGCAGGTCAAGGAAGCGCTGTTCCAGGCGGGCATCAGCGGCCTGACCCTCACCAAGGTCAGCGGCCACGGCGGCGAGCAGGAAGTCGTCGAGCACTACCGCGGCACCCGCGTGATGGTGGAGTTCCGCGAGAAGGTCGAGTTCAAGATGGCCGTCTCCGAACCGTTCGTGGAGGTCGCCATCCAGGCCATCCAGAAGGGCGCGCGGACCGGCGAGGTCGGCGACGGCAAGATCTTCGTGCAGACGCTCGACCGCGTCGTCCGCATCCGCACCGGCGAGATGGACAACGCCGCGCTCACGCCCGTCACGCAGACCAACACCACGCCCGTCCCGGTCTGAAGTCCCCGGCCTGAAGTTCACGCTGCGCCCCACCCAGGAGACACCGATGCTGAACCTGTCATCCGTCCGCCCCCAGGCTGCCCACCGCCTCCTCCCGCTGGCCGTCGCCAGCCTCGGCCTGGCCTCCGCGCAGGCCGCGACCCCCAAGCTCGACACGGGCGACACGGCCTTCATGCTCGTGTCGGCCGCCCTCGTGATGCTCATGACGCCCGGCCTCGCCTTCTTCTACGGCGGCATGGTGCGCAGCAAGAGCGTCCTGAACACCATGATGATGAGCTTCATCGCGCTCGCCATCGTGGGCGTGCTGTGGGCCGTGATCGGCTACACCGTCGCGTTCGGCGCGGGCGGCAACACCATCGTCGGCAGCCTCGTGAACCTGGGCCTCAAGGGCACCACCGGCCCGAACGCCCTGACCGGCACCATCCCCACCCCGGTCTTCGTGGCGTTCCAGGCGATGTTCGCGATCATCGCGCCCGCCCTCATTTCCGGCTCCGTGGTGGACCGCATGCGCTTCGGCGCGTTCGCGCTGTTCGTGGCGCTCTGGAGCCTGCTGATCTACTCGCCGCTCGCGCACTGGGTGTGGAGCAGTGACGGCTGGCTCTTCAAGAAGGGCGTGCTGGACTTCGCGGGCGGCACCGTCATCCACATCGCGGCGGGCGTGTCGGGCCTCGTGGCGGCCCTCGTGATCGGGCCGCGGATGCCCATGACGCGCCGCGCCACCCTGCCGCACAACGTGCCCTTCGTGCTGCTCGGCGCGGCCCTGCTGTGGTTCGGCTGGTTCGGCTTCAACGCCGGGTCCGCGCTGGGCGCCAACTACATCGCCGCGAACGCCTTCATGACCACCAACACCGCCACCGCCGCCGCGCTGCTCGGCTGGCTCGCGTGGGAACTGCTGCGCGGCCAGAAGCCCACCGCGGTCGGCGCGGCGACCGGCGCGGTCGTGGGCCTCGTCGCCATCACGCCCGCCTGCGGGTTCGTGAGCCCCATGGCGTCCGTCGTGATCGGCCTCGTCGCGGCCAGCGCGAGCTTCTGGGCGGTGCAGCTCAAGACGCGCTTCAGACTGGACGACGCGCTCGACGTGTTCGCCTGCCACGGCGTGGCCGGCATCGTGGGCGCCCTGCTGACCGGCGTGTTCGCCAGCAAGTACGTCAACCAGACCATCGCGGGCGGCGTCGTGGACGGCAACTGGGCGCAGCTCGGCACGCAGGCGGTCGGCGTGGTCGTCACCCTGCTGTTCGTGGGCATCGGCAGCTTCATCCTGCTGAAGCTGATCGGTCTGGTGATGCCGCTGCGCGTCACGGAACGCCAGGAGACGGTCGGCATCGATCTCGTCTCCCACGAGGAAGAAGGTTACCGCGAGGCGGAAAGCAGCCTGAGCGCGCCTGTCATGCTCGGCGGCGACTGAATTTCACGCCCCTGAACGCGGCCCGGTCCTCTCGACCGGGCCGCGCTTCGTTGGGGCGTGCGGGCAAGACAGGCGGGCTGCGCGACCGCCCGGATGCTCTATGCTCGCGGTATGAAACTCATCACGGCGGTCGTGCGGCCCGAGCGCGTGCAGCAGGTCAAGGAAGCGCTGTTCCAGGCGGGCATCAGCGGCCTGACCCTCTCGCGCGTCAGTGGTCACGGCGGTGAGCAGGAGGTCGTCGAGCACTACCGCGGCACCCGCGTGATGGTGGAGTTCCACGAGAAGGTCGAGTTCAAGATGGCCGTCTCCGAACCCTTCGTGGAGATCGCCGTGCAGGCCATCTTGCAGGGCGCGCGGACCGGCGAGGTCGGCGACGGCAAGATTTTCGTGCAGTCGCTGGACCGCGTGATCCGCATCCGGACAGGCGAGGAGGACAACGCAGCCCTCACGCCCGTCACCGAGACGCAGCTGAACCCGCAGCGGTGACGCGTACACGCCGTCCGCTGAGCGCATCTATAGGCTGTTCTCATCTAGACAGCAGAAAGTAAAGGCCCGACGCGCCCTGCACGCCCCCCACCGCCCCTCCCACGCCCCTGACACCGCACGCCTACCCTGTCTCCCAGAGGGGGAACACGGCCCGGTCGGGATGCTTGTCCCGTTCTGCAGCAGGAAAAGCCTGTGGTAACATAACGCCGAGCTTGACATTAACGGTTCGTCGGGCATCACCAATTTCTGTGAATCCCGAACACCACGCCCCTGGGGCGCGGTGTCTTGATGCACGGAGCCACAACAGCCTGGACCAGGGACAGCCTGCACCACCAGGAAAGGAGGGAGAATTTGGACGCTTCAAGTCGAGTCCTGAGTGAACTTGCCGCCCGTGAGCAGGCGCTGGACGCCAAGATCGAGGCCGCCCGCACTGCCGCTCAGCAGCAGGTGCAGGCCGCCGAGGCCCAGGCGGCACAGATTCTGAAGGACGCCGAGGGACGCATTCAGGCCATGACGGCCGCGCACGAACTGGAGGTGGACGGCGAAGTACAGGCCATCCGCAGCCAGGCTCAGACGCAGGCCAGCACGCAGGCGCAGGCCACCCGTGACCGTGCCGAAGGCAAGCTGCAGCAGGCCATCGAAACCATCATGAGGGCGGTGCTGCCTTGATCAACCAGATGCAGCAGGTGGTGGTGGCGGGCCGTCAACGCGACAGCCGCGCCATCATGCAAGCCCTTCAGACGGCGGGCGTGCTGCACATCGTTCCGGTCGACACCTCCAGCCACGCCTCCGCCGGCGCGTTCCAGACCGGACCGCTCGGCGGGGCCGCCGCCGACGAACGCCGCGAGACCGAACGTCTCCTGGCGCGCACCGAGAGCAGCCTCGCGCAGATCGGCGTGCCGAAAGACACGACCCGTTCCGCGCTGCTGCCCGAGGACCAGTGGGCCGCGCTCGTCGAGTCGGTCGCCACCCCGGCCGCCGCCCTCGAGGACCGCGAGGCGGCGCTCCGCAGCGACCTGGACGCCCGGCGCACCTATGGTGATGTGGTGTCGGTGCTGTCCAAGCTGGCGTCCCGCCTGGACGAACGCCCCCGCTTCGCGGTGCTGTCCCTGACCACCGAGAAGCCCGAGGAACTCCAGGCGGCCGACGCGGCCCTGCGTGCCGAACTCAAGGACCGTTACGCCCTGAGCAGCGCCCCCGTGCGCGATGGCCTGAACGCCGTGGTGGTGGCCGTGCTGGCCGCCGACCGCGAACGTGCCCGCAGCGCCCTCAGCAAGGCCCGCCTCGGCGAGCTGCGCCTCCCCGGCCGCTTCGAGCGCCTCCCGCTCGCGTCGGTCGCGCAGGAGTTCGACCGGATCGGCAGCGGCAGCGACGCCGCCCTGAACGACGTGCAGGCCCAGAAGAAGCGCCTCGCCGACCAGCACGGCCCCGCCCTGCTGAGCGTGCGTGACGCCCTCGCGGACCGCGTCGCCATCGATGACGCCCGTGCCCAGACGGCGCGCGGCAAGTACGGCTTCGTGCTGCAGGGCTACGTGCCCGTGGACCGCGTGGACGGCATGAAGGCCGCCCTCTCGCCCTTCGGCAACAGCGTCCTCACCGAACTGAGCGCCGTGGACGAGCACCACAATGCGGGCGCCATCCCGGTGCAGCTGAAGAACAACGACTACACCCGGAACTTCGAGTTCATGCTCAACATCTCCGACCCGCCCCGCTACGGGACCTTCGATCCCAGCTGGGTGGTGGCGTTCTTCTTCCCGATCTTCTTCGGCTTCATCGTCGCGGACATCGGCTTCGGCGCGCTGTTCCTCGGCGTCGCCATCTACATGCTCGGCAAGAGCCGGCGCGGCGAGAGCATGCCCGTCAACCTGCTGGGCCTGACGCTCGACCCCGCCACGCTGTACCAGGTGGGATACGTGCTGCGCACCATGAGCCTCTGGAGCATCCTGTTCGGCGCGCTCACCGGTGAGTTCTTCGGGAACATCCTCGAGAAACTGCACGTCTTCTACGTTGACCCCGGCATCATCAAGAGCCTGTGGGGCGTCACCCTGACCGGCGAGGAGCACGCCACCGGGATCTTCCCGATCCTGCTGCCGCGCGTCCTGCCGGAATTCTCCAACACCCTGATGGTCATCTGCCTCCTGATCGGCATCGTGTTCGTGCTGTGGAGCTGGGCGCTGCGCCTGCAGCTGTCCTTCAAGCACAAGCACATGCACCACTTCTGGGAAGCGCTCGGCATGCTGGGCGGCCTGGTGGGCCTCATCTGCCTCGCCTTCGTGTCCCGCGCGGGCCGCGACTTCGGCGCGCTCGGCAACTTCAGCGACTGGCGCGTGGACCTGATGATCGTCGGCTTCGTGGTGTTCGTGGTCGGCCTGATCATGTCCCGCGCGGTCCTGATGCTCATCGAGATCCTCTCGCAGGGCGGCAGCATCATCAGCTTCACGCGTCTCTTCGCGGTCGGCGTGGCCGCCGCGATCCTCGCGAACCTCGCCACGGACCTCGGCTGGAGCCTGGGCGGCACGCTGCCCGTCATCGGCCCGATCCTCGGCATCCTGGTCGGCCTGCTCGTCCACACCTTCCTGTTCGTCCTGACCATCCTCGGTCACGTGATGCAGCCCATCCGACTGATGTGGGTCGAGTACCTCAACCCGACCGGCTTCTACCAGGAGAACGGCATCCGCTACAACCCCTTCGCCCGTGTCAGCCTCCGCAAGTAAACGCACGCTGACCCGCCTCACCCACCATCTCGTTCGGACCAGTCCCGGTTCACCCCAATTCCGGAGGAATCCCATGAAGAACATCACCAAGTACCTGCCCGCCGCCGCCGCCCTCGCCACCGCCGCCGTCAGCTCCGACGCCTTCGCGCAGGCCGCGACCGGCACCACCACCAGCGACGTGGGCCTCAAGGCCATCGGCGCGGGCCTCGCCCTCGGCCTCGGCGCCGTCGGCACTGGCCTCGCCCAGGGCCCCATCGGTGCGGCCGCCGCGGGCGTCACCGCCGAGCGTCCCGAGAAGTTCGGTCAGATGGCCATCTGGTTCTTCATTCCCGAAACCCTGGTGATCTTCGGCTTCGTCGGCTTCTTCCTCCTCAAGTAAGGCGCGATCATGAGCCTTGCAGAGATTCTGGAACAGGAAGTCCAGGGCGAGATCACAGCCATCCAGCAGCAGGCCGCGCAGAAGGCCGCCGAGATCGTCGCCCAGGCGCAGGAACGCGCCCAGAGCATGATCGAGAGCCGCACGCGCCTCCTCGCCAGCGAGAAGGCCGCCGCGCTCACCCGCGCCCGCAGCGCCGCCGACCTCGACGGCAACGCCCAGCAGCTGAACGCCGCCAACACCCTCCAGAGCCGCGCCTTCGTGCAGGCTGAAGGGCAGCTGAAGGCCATCCCGCAGCACCCCGAGTACCCGCAGATCCTGGCCCGACTGATCCAGGAAGCCCACGCCGCGCTGCCCAGCGCCGACGCCATCGAAGCCAACCCGGCCGAAGTGGACGCCGTGCGTCAGGCCACGCAGACCCTGGGCCTGCCCCTCGAGGTCCGCCCCAACAGCAGCGTCGCCACCGGCGTGCGCCTCGTGGGTGCGGGCGGCAAGACCAGCGTTCAGAACACCCTGATCGGCCGACTCCAGGCCGGACGGGAGACCCTGAGCGCCCAGGTGTCACGCCTGCTCAACGAGTAAAGGGGGGACCATGAACAACCCCTACGGATACATCAACGGACGCATCCGCATGATGCGGGTCGAGCTGCTCGAAAGCCGCTCGCTGGACGAAGTGCAGAACGCGGCCAGCTACAGCGACTACCTGCGTCAGCTGTCCGAGACCAGCCTCCGCGAGGACCTCGGCGAGGCCACCGCGCAGGGCGCGGGCCTCGGCCAGCTCGACGAGGCGCTCAGCCGCAACTACCTGCGCAGCGTCCAGAAGCTCCGCAGCATCGTGACCGGCCAGCCCGCCCAGGAAGTCGAGGCGCTGCTGCTCCGCTACGACCTGCAGAACATCAAGACCCTCGTGCGCGGCATCCTCACCGGACGCAACGCAGACGACATCGTGGGCGGCCTCATCCCGGCCGGCACGGTTCCCTGGGTCACGCTGCAGGGCGCCGCCCAGAGCACCGACGTGCCCTCGCTCGCCCAGACGCTCTCCGTCGCGGGCGGCAAGCTCGGCGGCGTGCTCCGCACTGCCGTCAGCGGCGGCGCGAACAGCATGCTGGACCTAGAAGTCGCGCTCGACCAGGGCTACTACCGTACGGTGCTGGCCGGGGTGCGCGGCGCCGCCGTCCGCCGGTACTTCACCCGCGAGATCGACGTGCGCAACCTGCTGATCGCCCGGCAGATGCGCGGCACCGCCAGCAGCAACCGGTACTTCATTCCCGGTGGCCGCGACGTGACCGAAGCCGACTTCCTGCGTATCGCGGGCGGCGACAACGGCACCGTGCCGGACCTCGCCCCGATCCTCGAAGCGGCGGACCTCGGCACGGCCGAAGCCATCGCCCGCCGGATGCTGAACGAGTCGGCCCGCAACGTCGCCATGAGCGACCCGCTCGGACCGGGCGTCGCCCTCGACTACCTGCGCCGCAAGGAACAGGAAATCGCGCGGCTGCGCCTCACGGGACGCGCCAAGTACTACGGGCTGAGCCGTGACGAACTGCAGAAGGAGCTCGCTGATGGCTGACCACACGCAGAAGGTCGTGGTCCTGACCGACGCCGAAAGCGCCACCGGATTCCGGCTGGCCGGCAGCGAAGTCGTGGACACCACGCCCGAACAGGCCGTCGCCGAACTGGAACGCATGGTCACGCAGGGCAACTACGGCCTGATCGCCATCGACCAGTCCCTGATCGCCGACCCGGCCAAGGCCGTCGAACGCGCCATGCGCGGCCGCGACCTGCCGATCCTGCTGCCCATCCCCAGCCTGCAGGACGCGTTCTCCAGCGACACCGTGGACGCCAAGGCGTACATGGGCAAACTGGTCCGCGACACCATCGGCTTCGACATCAAGCTCTAAGCTGACCCCACCCCCGTCCGCCCGCCCGTACGTCAGCCACCTCCCCAGGGAACCCTGACCGCCCCTCGCCGGGACACCGGGCGCGGACGGAAGGCCAGCCGCAACACCCATCTCTTCGGAACGCTCCCCACGGGAGCGCAAGGAGCACCACATGACTCAGAACACCCAGGGCAAGGCGGGGATCGTCGAGCGCATCGCCGGTCCCGCCGTGATTGCCCGCAACATGTACGGGGCCAAGATGTACGACCTCGTGCGCGTGGGCCAGGAACGCCTCGTCGGCGAGATCATCCGCCTCGACGGCGACACCGCCTTCGTGCAGGTCTACGAGGACACCTCCGGCCTCACGGTCGGCGAGCCGGTCGTCAGCACCGGCCTGCCCCTCAGCGTCGAACTCGGGCCGGGCATGCTGAACGGCATCTACGACGGCATCCAGCGCCCCCTCGACAAGATCCGCGAGCAGTCCGGCGACTTCATCGCGCGCGGCATCGAAGTCTCCAGCCTCGACCGCACCAAGGTCTGGAACTTCACGCCCAGCGTCAAGGCTGGCGACGACGTCAGCGGCAGCGCCATCCTCGGCACCGTGCCGGAGTTCAGCTTCACGCACAAGATCCTCACGCCGCCCGACAAGGCCGGCAAGATCAAGTGGATCGTCCCGGCCGGTGAGTACAACATCGACCAGACGATCGCCGAACTCGAAGACGGCACGCAGCTGCGCCTCGCGCACTACTGGCCCGTCCGCGCGGCCCGCCCCGTCTCCCTGAAGAAGGACCCCTCGCTGCCCTTCCTGACCGGCATGCGCATCCTCGACGTGCTGTTCCCCCTCGTGATGGGCGGAGCGGCCGCCATCCCCGGCCCGTTCGGGTCCGGCAAGACCGTCACGCAGCAGAGCGTGGCGAAGTACGGCAACGCCGACATCGTGGTGTACGTCGGCTGCGGCGAGCGCGGCAACGAGATGACCGACGTGCTCGTGGAGTTCCCGGAACTGGAAGACCCCAAGACCGGCAACCCCCTCATGCAGCGCACCATCCTGATCGCCAACACCAGCAACATGCCGGTGGCGGCCCGCGAAGCCAGCGTGTACACCGGCATCACCCTCGCCGAGTACTTCCGCGACCAGGGCTACAGCGTGTCCCTGATGGCCGACAGCACCAGCCGCTGGGCCGAGGCGCTCCGCGAGATCAGCTCCCGCCTCGAAGAAATGCCCGCAGAAGAAGGCTACCCGCCGTACCTGTCGGCCCGCCTCGCGGCCTTCTACGAGCGTGCCGGAGCGGTCCGCACGTTGAGCGGTGAAGACGGCGCCGTGTCCGTCATCGGCGCGGTCAGCCCCGCCGGCGGCGACATGTCCGAACCCGTCACGCAGGCCACCCTGCGCATCACGGGCGCCTTCTGGCGTCTGGACGCCGGCCTCGCCCGCCGCCGTCACTTCCCCGCCATCAACTGGAACGGCAGCTACAGCCTGTTCACGCCCATCCTCGACGGCTGGTACCGCAAGAACGTCGCCTCCGACTTCCCCGAACTGCGCCAGCGCCTCCAGAACGTCCTCCAGGAAGAGGCCGCCCTGCAGGAAGTCGTGCAGCTCGTCGGTCCCGACGCCCTGCAGGACAACGAACGCCTCACCATCGAGGCGGGACGTATGCTGCGCCAGGACTTCCTGCAGCAGAACGGCTTCGACGCCGTCGACGCCAGCGCCAGCATGCCCAAGAACTACGGCCTCATGAAGAGCATGCTGAAGTTCTACGACGTGGCCGGAGTCGCCCTGAAGGACGGCGCCACCATCGACGACATCATCCAGTCGCCCGTGATCGAGAAACTCTCCCGCGCCCGCTACGTGTCCGAGACCGACTTCCCGGCCTACAACGACGCGCTGCTCGCGGAGCTCGACACCACCTTCAAGGGAGTGAAAGCGTGACCCTGCTGCAGAAGGAATACAACGACGTCGCGTACATCTCCGGGCCGCTGCTGTTCGTCAACAGCGCGTCGGACCTCGCGTACAACGCCATCGTCAACATCAAGGACGGCTCAGGCCGCGTCCGTGGCGGTCAGGTCATCGAAGTCAGCGATGAGCACGCCGTCATCCAGATCTTCGAGGACACCCGTGGCCTCGACCTCGCCACCGCCAGCGTCAGCCTCGTCGAAGACGTCGCCCGCCTCGGCGTCAGCAAGGAAATGATCGGCCGCCGCTTCGACGGCCTGGGCCGCCCCATCGACGGGCTGCCCGCCGTGGTCGCCGAGAAGCGCCTCAGCATCAACGGTCAGGCGATGAACCCCGCCAGCCGCGCGAAGCCCGAGGAGTTCATCCAGACCGGCATCAGCACCATCGACGTCAACACCAGCCTCATCCGCGGCCAGAAGCTCCCGATCTTCTCCGGCTCGGGCCTCCCGCACAACGAGCTCGCCGCGCAGATCGCCCGTCAGGCGAAGGTGCCCGGCCACGAAGGCGATTTCGCCGTCGTGTTCGCCGCGATGGGTCTCACGCAGCGCGAAGTCAGCTTCTTCACGCAGGAGTTTGAACGCACCGGCGCGCTCGCCCGTTCGGTCCTCTTCCTGAACAAGGCCGACGATCCCACCGTGGAACGCATCCTGACGCCCCGCATGGCGCTCACGACCGCCGAGTACCTCGCCTTCGAGCACGGCTACCACGTCCTCGTGATCCTGACCGACCTGACGAACTACTGCGAAGCGCTCCGCGAGATCGGCGGCGCCCGCGAAGAGATCCCCGGACGGCGCGGCTTCCCCGGCTACATGTACACCGACCTCGCGTCCCTCTACGAGCGCGCGGGCGTGGTGGAAGGCAAGCCCGGCTCGGTCACGCAGATCCCGATCCTGTCCATGCCCGACGACGACATCACGCACCCCATCCCCGACCTGACCGGCTACATCACCGAAGGTCAGATCGTGGTGGACCGTGGCCTGAACGCCAAGGGCATCTTCCCGCCCATCAACCCCCTGCCCAGCCTGTCCCGACTCCAGGGCAACGGCATCGGCAAGGGCAAGACGCGCGCCGACCACAAGAACGTCTCGGACCAGCTGTTCGCCGCGTACGCCAACGGCCTCGACCTGCGCAAGCTCGTCGCGATCACCGGTGAAGACGCCCTCAGCGACACCGACAAGCTCTTCCTGCGCTTCGCGGACGACTTCGAGAACTACTTCATCGGGCAGGGTGGCCAGGACCGCAGCATCGACGAGAGCCTCACCGTCGCCTGGGGCATCCTCAGCAAACTCCCCCAGAGCCAGCTGACCCGCCTCAGCAAGGACACCATCGACAAGTACTACGGCACCAAGATCGACGAGATGTGGAAGGGCAACCGCATCTGAGGCCCCCGGCCGTGGACCCACCCGGTTCACGGCCACCTCAGCGGCCCGCCCCCCACCCCACCGGAAGGAGGTGAACACACATGGCAGAACAGATCAGCCCCACCCGCAGCGCCATGCTGGCGAGCAAAGCCAGCCTCAAGACCGCCAGCAGCGGCGCGGACCTCCTCAAGCGCAAACGTGACGCCCTCATCGGCGAGTTCTTCGCGCTCGTCAAGGACGCCCTCGCCGCCCGCGAGGAACTCAGCGGCGTGAGCAAGGGCGCGTACGTGTCCCTGTTCGGCGCGAAGTCCTGGGACAGCCCCGAAGCGGTCGAGAGCCTCTCGCTCGCCCAGGGCGGCGAGTACAGCATCGACATGCAGATCGAGAGCATCTACGGCGTCAAGGTCCCCAAGATCGCGATTCCCGAGCAGACGCGCGCGGAATTCAGCCCGATCAACGTCGGGTCCCGCACCATCCAGGCCGCCTCGGACTTCCAGGGCGTCATGGGCGCCCTGGTCAAGGTCGCCGCGACCGAAACGAAACTGCGCCGCATCGGCGAGGAGATCAAGAAGACCTCCCGCCGCGTGAACGCGCTCGAACAGGTCGTCATTCCCGGCATTCAGGCCGACATCCGCTTCATTCGCGGCGTGCTCGACCAGCGTGAACGCGAGGAAAGCTTCCGACTCAAGAAGATCAAGGCCAAGCTGGAAGGCGAAGCCGAGAAGGAAAAGAAGGAACGCCAGAACGCCCAGGCGGGCCTGCACGGCAGCGCCGCAGACTGAGCCTCACGCGGCAACGAAGACGGGTCCATGCGGCCCGTCTTTTTTCATGCCTGCGGGGCACGGGAACGCAGCAGCGCGTCCCAGCGGTCCTGCGCGTCCACCTCGTCCCGCGCCCCGGCGAGGACCGTCACGGCCGCCTGCAGGTGAGTGCGCGCCCCGCCCTCTAGGCCCGAGAATTCCGGCGTGACGTACACCGCCCGCCCCAGGAAGCCCTCCAGCACCCGCGTCCGCCCGGCCTGGTACGCGGGCCACGGCACGAACCGGTACTCGGCCCGGATGGCCCGCTCGTACGCCCAGAAGGCCGCGTCCGGCGCGCCGAACACGCCGAGGTCGGCGTCCACCAGCAGGGCCGCCGCGCGGTCGGTGGGTGGTGCCCGGTGCTCCGTCTCCACGATCAGGCGGCGCACCTCGGCCACCAGTTCACCCTCTGCCCCCTGCGACTCCAGCCACGCCCCGAACCGTTCGGCGCTCCTGGCCTCGCTGTCCGTCCCGCGCGCGTCGTAGATCAGGTCATGGCCCCATACGGCCAGCCCCAGCGTGTCCGTCAGGACGCCCCGCTCCGCCAGGGCGTCCAGCATCGCCTGAACGTGCGCCGCCGTGTGGTATGCCCGTCCCGCCTCCGCGTAGAACGGCAGGCAGAAGGCCGGAGCGAGCCGCAGCAGCCGCCCGGCGTCCTGCCCGGTCATCCCGGCCGCCCCGCTCATCCCAACCGCCCGCCAAGCAGCGCCCAGACGCCGTCCTCGTCCGCCTCCACCGCCAGCCGCACGTTCGCCGCGCCGTCCGCGCGGACCGTCATGCCGCTGCCTTCCGTGTCGTCCGCCACGACCTGCAGGTGCGCGTCCTCCAGCCGGAACAGGTCCGGGCGGACCGCGTACGCCACCGTGCACGGATCGTGCAGCGCCCCCACCCGCTGATCCCGCCGCTCGATCAGGTCGAGGTACCCGTTCAGCATGTCGGCACTCAGGCGCGCGGCGGGCGTCCCGGCTGCCGCCAGGGTCGCCGTGCGCTCCCGCGTGACGCGCACCTGCCGCGTGAGGTTCAGGCCGAACAGCACGGGCCGCGCGCCGCTCTCCAGCACCACGCGCAGCGCGTGCGGGTCTGCGAACGCGTTGAACTCCGCGTACGGCGTGACGTTCCCGAGCTTCGGCGCGCCCACGTCCACGCTGCCGCCCATGACGATCACCTCGCGCAGACCGCGCAGGAACCCGGGCCGCAGCCGTTCCGCCAGAGCGAGGTTCGTGACGGGACCGGTCGCGCAGACGCTCAGGTCCGGCCCCACCCCGTCCGCCAGGGCCAGCAGGGCGAGCGCCGCGTGCAGCGCTCCCACCGGGACGGGCGAGCGTGGCAGGTCCGAGCCGCCCAGCCCGCCCTGCCCGTGAATTTCCGGCGCGTACACCGCCGCCCGCACGAGCGGCCCGGCCGCGCCCGCATACACCGGCACGTCCGCCCGCCCCGCGAACTGCAGCAGGTCGAGGGCGTTGCGGGTGGTGCTGGCGAGCGACACGTTGCCGTGCGTGGTCGTCACGGCCCGCAGGTCCAGGTCCGGGCTGTGCAGCGCGAGCAGGAGGGCCACGGCGTCGTCCGTGCCGGGATCGCAGTCGTGGACGATGGGTCGGGGGAGGGAAGTCACGCGTCCAGTGTACGTGCCCGCCCGGCACGCGCCGCCGGGCCGGACCTGCCTGCCCGCCCGCAGGCGAGGCGTGCCACACTGCAGGCATGACCCACCCGCCCGGTGATCCCTGGAACCCGCCGCCCCTCCCAGACGACCGCCCGGCCGACCGCCCGGCCGACCACGTGGCCGGGGGCGCCCCCGTCACGTGGACCGCCCCGGCCCCCGACCCGGAAGTGCTGCGCGCGCGACTGACCCGCAGCACCTCCCTGCTCGGCCGGGGCCTGAACGTCCTCGCGGCCCTGACCATGGTGGGCGGCGCGGTCAGTGCCCTGAGCCTGACGTTCGGCGGGCGGGCCGCCCTGGCGCTCCTCCCGGCCGCCGCGCAGGACCGCGCGGGCACGGCGACCGCCCTGCTGAGCGTGGCGGGCCTCCTGACGCTCGCGCTGACCGGCGTGTACGCCAGCGTGATCCGCTGGGCGCGTGAACTGCTCACGCGTCTCGGGGAATGGGTGCACGCACCGGACGCACAGCCACCGGACGCACAGACGCCCGCCCCGGACGCCCCGCGCATGGAACGCCTGCGGCGCACCCTGGCAGGCTGGCTGGTGTTCAGCCAGTGGGGAAACGCGCTCGGCGTCCTGCTGAGCCCACTCCTCATCCCCTTCACCACGCGCCTCACCGAACGGCTGCTGGACGCCTCGGACCCGGCCCTCACGGACGGCCTGGTGACCGGGCCGGGCCTCATCGCGTACCAGACGGTGAGCGGCGTCGTGTCCGGCATCCCGGTCGCCGTCATCACCTGGCTGATCCTGGGCACCGTGCTGCGCTTCATGAACGTCGCCGTGCAGCGCGCACGAGGCATGCAGGGACCGCCACTCGCGCGCACCGCGCAGCTCGCCGGGCAGTGGTTCCTGCTGAGCATGATCCTGCTCGGCTTCCTCGCCCTGAACCTGCTGATCGTGCTGGCCCTCGTGCTCTTCCTGACGATCGCCCTGAACAGCGGCGCCATGAGCGACTCGCTCTCCTTCCTCACCCCGCAGGTGAGGGCCGCGCTCGTCTGGCTGCCCGGCGTGCTGCTCGGCCTGTGCCTGTACGGCCTCGGCGTGTACCTCCTGCTGTTCCTGCTGCTGATGTGGTCCCGCACGTACGCCAGCAGCCTCGCCGCCCTGCTCGACGCGCGCCCCGTCCCGGCCCCCCAGGCGGAGAGCGACCGGCCCGCAACTCTGAACGGCCCTTAAGCCGACCCGAGCCCGCCCGCCGCCGAACGGGCGTACGCTGCGTCATGACCGCAACAGACAGGAGCGAGCACGATCCAGGCGAACCGTCCAGCATCGTCATCTCCGGCCTGGACGGCCCCGAATACGCGGACGGCGAGGCCAACATCAGCCCCACCGACGAGGCCGTGCAGCGTCTCCAGTCGCAACGCGAACGCGGCGAACCCGAAGACGAGGACGGCTGACACAGGCTCACCCTGAAGCGGGCGTTTTCCGGAAACCGCACGGACCACGCACCCCACCAGCCCCACAGAGAAGCGCCCCGGGATCATGTCTTCCCGGGGCGCGGTCTCGTTCAGGCGAGGGCCGTCACTTCCCGAGCGTCTTCAGTTCCGCACGCGCCGCATCGTCCCCGTTCGCGGCCGCCTTCCTGAACCACTCGGCGGCCACCTTCAGGTCCTTCTTCACGCCCGTCCCCGACCGGAACATCCGGCCCAGCTGCGTCTGCGCCGGACCGTACTCCTGCGCCGCCGCCTTCTGGAACAGCGTCAGGGCCGCCTTCGGGTCCTTCTTCACGCCGCGCCCCTGCAGGTACAGCACGCCCAGGTGCGTCCGGGCCGCCGCGCTCCCTGCGTCCGCCGCCTTGCGGTACCAGGACGCGGCGACCGCGTCGTCACGCTTCACGCCCTCGCCGTGCTCGTACATGTACCCCACATTGTCCTGCCCGGTCGGGCTGCCCGCGTCCGCCGCGCGGCGGTACAGTGCCAGCGCCTGCGCGTAATCGCGTTTCACGCCCTGCCCCGCCTCGTACAGGTCGCCCAGGTGGTTCATGGCGGACGTGTTCCCCTGATCCGCCGCCCGGCGGTACCAGTCGGCAGCGGCGCGCGTGTCGGCCTTCACGCCGTACCCGCCCTCATACACGTACCCCACGGCGTTCTGCGCGCGGGCGTTGCCCTGGTCTGCCGCCAGCCGGAACCACTTCAGGGCCTCGGCGTTGTCCTCGCGGACGCCGTCACCGTAGAAGTACAGGTAACCGAGCGCCACCTGCGCGCGCGCGTTCCCCTGATCGGCCGCCTTGCGGTACCACGTCGCGGCACGTGCGGCGTCCGCCTTCACGCCCTCGCCGTTCTCGTACACGAGGCCCAGGTCGTACTGCGCGGCCGCGTACCCCTGATCCGCCGCCTGCTGGTACCACAGGAGCGCCTGCGCCTCGTCCTTCCGGACGCCCAGCCCCTCCGAGTACATCTGCCCCAGCCGGTCCTGGCCGCGCGCGCTGCCCTGGTCCGCTGCCCGGCGGTACCACTGCAGGGCCTGCACGTTGTCCTGCTTCACGCCCGTCCCTTCACGGTACGCGTCCCCCAGGTACGACTGCGCCGTCGCGTTCCCCTGCTCTGCCGCCGCACGGTACAGGCCCGCCGCGCGCGAGTCGCTCTGCGTCACGCCGCGCCCCAGCTCGTATATCAGGCCCAAGCTCAGCTGCCCTGCCGCGTCTCCCTGGTCGGCCGCCTTCTGGTACCACGCGGCCGCCTGCACGTCGTCCGCCTTCACGCCGCCCTGCCCGGCCCGGTAGAAGTCGCCCACGTATACCTGCCCGCGCGCGCTGCCCTGATCGGCCGCCCGGCGGTACCACTGCAGGGCCGCCACGTCGTCCCGGCCGACGCCGCGCCCCGTCTCGTACATGACGCCCAGACTCACCTGCGCGCGCGCGTCCCCCTGATCCGCCGCCTGCCGGTACAGTGACACGGCCCGCCCCTCGTCCTTCGGGACGCCCAGGCCCGCCTCGTACAGGTACCCGAGGCTCACCTGCCCGCTCGCGTCGCCCTGCGCGGCGGCCCGGCCGTACAGGTCCGCCGCGCGCGCCGGGTCGGCCTTCACGCCCAGGCCCGCCTCGTACAGGTAGCCCAGGCTCACCTGCCCGTACGCGCTCCCCGCGTCCGCCGCCTGCAGGTACAGTTCACGCGCCCGCACCACGTCCTTCTTCACGCCGTACCCGTACTCGTACAGCAGGCCCAGGTCCACCTGCGCCGTCGCGTACCCCTGCGTGGCCGCCTGCCCGTACAGTGCCGCCGCGCGCGAAGGGTCGGCCTTCACGCCGAACCCGTTCTCGTACATGTACCCCAGGAAATCCTGCCCGTACGCCGAGCCGCCCTCCGCGGCCGCCTGCATCAGCTGCACGCCGCGCGGCACGTCCACCGCCACGCCCAGCCCGTACACGTACAGGCGACCCAGGCAGTAACTCGCGTCCGCGTTCCCCTGCGCCTGCGCCTTCCCGCACCACGACAACGCCAGCGCCGCGTCCTGCGCCATGCCCTCCCCGAACATCGCCATGCGACCCAGGTAGAACTGCGCGACCGGCTCGCCCATCTCCGCGCGCGGCGTGAAGATCGCCAGCGCTCCCACGAAATCCCCGCGCAGGTACGCGGCCACGCCACTGTCCGCAGACGACAGCCCGGACGCGGGCGCCCCCGACACAGGCGCAGGTGCAGGTGCAGACACGGGCAGAACGGACGGCAGGGCGGGCGAACCCTGCAGGGCAGACCCCTGCCCGGCCAGCAACACGGTCACGACGACGGCGGAACGGAATGAATTCATGTATGACTCCTGCAGGGTCCGGCCGGTATGGCCGGACCCGGAACTGATTTCCGACCAAGTATGCCCGCCCCACCCGCACCGCAGGCGCTCACCTGCGCCCGCAACCGCTCAGGCGCCCGCACCGCTCAGGACCGCAGTGCGGCCCGCACCTGTGCGATGCGCTCCTGCACGCTGCCGTGCAGCACGGTGAACGGCACGCGGCGCGTGGCGAGGTCCTGCCGGATGAAGGCCTGCTGCACGGCGCGCACCTCGGTGTTCGCGCGCCACCCGTCCTGCTCGTGCGGGAGGTCCGTACCGCACACGAAGGCGTGCGCGTACCGCATCCTGCACTCGTCCGCCAGCGCGTGCAGTTCCGGGCGGGCCGTGCCGGTCAGCAGGTGCGACCACATCAGGGTCGTGGCGGCGTCCGTGTCGCTGAACACCCACTCGCGCACGCCCGGCGACACGATCGCCTCGTCCTCCAGCGCCCGGTGCCCCCGCGCGATCTCCAGGAAGTGCTCGGGCGTCAGCGCGCCGCGCTCGCGCTCGTACACGTCCCGCCCGTACTCCCGCACCCACGCGGTCCCGAAGTCCTCGCCCAGCGCCCGCGTCAGGGTGCTCTTGCCGGTGCTCTCCGCACCCAGGATCACCACGCGCCGAACGAACTGCGCGTACACCACGGGATCCAGAAACGCCCGCAGGCCGTGCACGTCCGCCCGCAATGCCGTGCCACTGACCGGCACGGCCTCCCGCGCCCGGTCCACGCACACGTGCGCCGCGCCCAGCGACGCCGCGAACGCCTCCCCGTACCCCTCGGACGTGAACACCGCGTCCGGACGCACGCTCCAGCCGTCCAGCACGCCGCGCACGTACGCGCGGTGCACGGCGTCCGGCTCGTCGTTCAGTGGCGGATTCGGGGCGTCCGGCAGCAGGTCCAGGCCCGGAAACAGCCGCGCCGGGTACAGCGCCCGAATCCAGCCGCGCCGCAGCGGACCGGGCATCTCCGGGAAGTCCGGGCGGGAGTAAACCCACACGCTCACACGCTCACACTGCTCAAGCGCCGCGTCCAGCAGCAGCATGTGCCCCCGGTGCAGCGGCGCGAACTTTCCCACGATCAGGCCGTGCCGGAACCGCCCCCTGTGAACGTCAGGCAAACGCGACCTCCCGCCGCTCGTCCCGCCGCCACTCGCGCCAGCCGACCACGCTCATGGCCGCCAGCACGAACTGCAGCCCGAACAGCACCCAGTACCCCGCATGCCAGAAGTACGCCGCCTGCACCGCATTCACCGCGATCCACACCGGCCACGACCACGTCCAGCGGCGCGTCGTCCCGAAATTCGCGACCAGCGACAACGTCACCGCCACGAACTGCACCCAGTTCCACCCCGCGCCGAAGTCCGTGACCGCCACCGTGTACGCGAAGATCGCGAGGCTCGCCACCCACGTCACCCCGTACCACGGCCCCTCACGGAACGGCACACCCCGCTCCGCCCGCTGCCGCTCCAGATGCCACAGGTACAGGCCATGCACCCCGAACAGCAGGTACGTCACCTGCAACCCCGCCAGCATCCACTGCCCGCCCGCCACGAACAGCAGGAAATAAGGCAGCAGCGACAGGTTGCTCCAGTGCCAGTACACGCTGGACTTCGCCCACAAAAAGTACAGACTCACCAGCACGCACACGCCGCCCGACAGGTCCAGCACCAGCGGCGGGATACTCAGGCCGAACACGTTCACGGTCCCTCCCGCAGCGCCGCGCGCAACTCCACCAGCAGCTCACCCAGGCGGTTGCGGCCCGAACCGTCCCCGCCGTCCGCCCAGTACGCGTCGTTCCGCGTGTGCTCCACGATCACCGCGTCCCCCGTACCCAGCAGCAGCGCACGCAACGCCGGGTGCTGCGTGAACTTGGCACGCAGGGCCACGCTCATCACGTCGTCCTTCACGGCGTCCCAGTCCGCCCGGAACGGCAGGTCACGCCGCCGCCCCATCTGCGCGGCCAGCATCGGCGTCGGCTGCGCCCGCACCCCCTCCACGTGCGGGCTGCCCGCGAACTTCTGGGCCTGGAAGTAGTGCTCGGTGGTCGGCCACGTCACGCCGTCCAGATCGACAGGATGCCGACTGAAATTACTGAACTCGCCGTAAGGTTTGTCCGTCGCATAGAACAGAATCTGGCTCATCGTTGTCGCTCCTGCAGACTCTCGGAATATTCGGCTTCTTGGCTTCATACCATGTGCTAATTTGCGAACAAATGACCCTGCCCGACTGGATGAAAACCAGAACGTATTCGAGACCTTCTCCTGATCTCGCACCAGCAACCCGACTTTCCCTCCTTTGCTTCGGCCTACTCTTTGGAGTGATCAGTTGTTTTGTCGCCAAAGATATCTATATGTCCATTTCTGAGCCGGTGCTATGGGGCAAAGTCACCGGGAACAGATTCGAAACCAAAACCTCTTCGAGCAAAGACAGCCAGGGGAGGCAAACAACGTCCTCTACCTGCTACATGACTACTTCGTTCGAAATTGAAACGAGGGGAGAATACGAAATAGAATCCAGACGTCATTTTGGTGAATGCGAAGGGGAAATCCCACCTCAGAACCGCGAGTTTGGTAAGTCTCTTGCTGTAAGAAAAAGTACATTTGGCGACGGGTATGTTTATGCGGGAATAAGTCCCCTCTCCTGTACCTTGTTCATCTTCTTTGCAGGAGGAGCTGTCGTGGCACTGCTGATGGCCTTCAACATCCTGAAGCGGAGGTAAGAGCATCCGGCGCGCGACATGTTCAGCAAGGAATGTAAAACCCGAGCCGGTGCGCGCCACGGGCTATGGCATTCCTCCTCAGGTGTCGATCCGCAGGGACGCCACGCCCGCCCACGTGCCGAGGGGCAGCCGCGCCACGTCGATCAGCAGCAGCGCCACCCTTCCCGCCGTGACCGTCACCAGCCGCCGTTCCGTTAACCCCATGAACACGGCCTCCGCCGCCCGGATGGCTTCGGCCTCGCCGGGCGCGTAGAAGTCCGCTGCGTTCCCGTCCGCCTCACGCCGCGCCAGCCGCTCCGCGAGCCGGAAGTCCGAGGGGCGCACCTCGACCTCCACCTCACCGGTCGGGAGGGGGAGGAGGCCCAGCCAGTCCACGCGCTCCAGCTCCCCGGGCGTGAACGCGCGCGACAGCACGAACGGCACGAACGGCGTGTCCGTGTCGCTCGACTCCGTCACGGACGCCAGCGTCCCCGCCAGCCCCGCCGCGAACGTCACGCCCTCCTGCACGCCCGCCCCGTCCACAGGCGGCCCCGGCTGCTCCGCCCACGAGAACACCCCGTCCGGTGACAGGCGACCCGCCACCACCACCGGCGACACCGACCCGTCCGCCCGGTAAGCCACCAGACGCTCCAGCTGCACCTGCACGTTCAGATCACGGCCCGTCGTTCTGGTCACAGCGGTTCCTCGAATCCCACGCGGCTGAGCGTGGCGACCTGCCGCGCCAGCGCGGTGAGTTTCCAGGCCTGAGCGGGTGCCGTCTGGTTGGTCCACGGGTCTGGCTTCACGGCCACGGTGTCCTGCGTCAGCAGCCCCAGTTGCCTTAGCCCCAGCAGCGCGGCCTGGAATTCGTGCCGGGTCAATCCGGCCACCGTAACGCTGCTGTCAATCGGGAACGCGTCTGCATACGGGTCGATCGGGTCCAGCAGCTGAAAATACTCGGTGAACACCTTCAACTCCCGGTCGGACATCCCCTCGATGATCCGCATACTCTGAAACCTGTCCAGTGTCGGCGGCGGGAAGCTCAGCGAGCACCCGGCCAGGGCGCGGGCGATGAAGCGCAGCTTGCCTTCCGACTCCGCGACCTCCGCCGCCCGGAGCGCCTGCATCACGTTGGCGGTGAACGACTCGGACCGGACGTACTCGTGGTCCAGGCGGAGCTTCCTGGCCTCGACCTTCTGGTTGAGCAGGCCGACCTCAGAGCGCAGCGCCTGCTCCAGCTGCTCGATCTTCCGCTGACTGGCCGCGATGTATGCGCCCTGCAGGAAGGAAGCGGGAATGTTGACACCGGGAATGGTCGAGAGGACGGGGAGGAGACGTTCTAGGGATTGGTTCACACCCGTCCCCGCACCTCGTCGAGCGTGTCGTCGACCAGCAGTTCGCCGTTCCTGAACACGACCCTCAGCACGGACCCTGGGAATTCGGTGTCGAAGGTCTGGTACTGCTTGGTCACGTAGCGTCCGTTCTCCATCACCAGGTCGAGCACGCCGTCCTTGCTGCGTTTGCCAGGGTCGGTGACGGGGTCCTTGTAGATGGGCTGGAAGTGTCCGTCGATCAGTCCGGCGCTGGCCTTGTAGGCGAAGCGTTGTGTGTCGCGGTTGACCTGTTGCAGGAGGGCGCCGCCCATGCCGAAGGCGATGTTCTCGGCGGAGAAGCCGTCGCCGGTCACGGTCTGCAGGATCTCGCGGATGCTGTTCTCGTCGATGCCGTCGCCCTGCATGACGCGCACGTGCCGCAGCACCTTGTAGCCTTTGCTGTTCAGGTCGCTGCCGAATTTGGCGTCGAGGGCGCGCACGGCGAGGCGCACCATCGCGGCGGGTTCGCCGCTGTCGGGCCGCACCACGAGGGTCGCGCCGCTCTCTTCCACCTGTTTGCGCAGCGTTTCGCCCCAGTGGACGTTGATGGCGTACTTCAGGTCGTAGCTGTCGCTGACCACCGCGAAGGTCGCGCCGGGCCTGGCGAAGGTGTTGACCATGTTGCGGTACGCTTCGACCTCGTGCGCTTTGCCCCAGCTGGTGATGGTGCTGTGCTCGGCAGCGGGGATGGAGTAGGCGGCCACATCTGTGCCGTAGTAGTTGCGTCCGGTGCGGAGGGCTTCGAGGGTGTCGCTGCCCATGAAGTTGGTCAGGTGCGCCAGCCCGCCCAGGCCCGCGCTCTCGCGGCTGCTCACGCCGCGACTGCCGAAGTCGTGCAGCTTGAACGGCAGTTCGGCCTCGGCGTGGTCGCTGGTGCGCTCCAGGGCTTCCCGGATGATCTGCTTCAGGGAGTAGCTCTGCGTGGCGACGGTGGTCGGGTACCAGACGCGCATCAGCATGGTCTCGAACCAGCCGACCAGCCAGGGCAGTTCGGGGTCGGTGTTGGTGACGCTCATCAGCACGTTGTGGGTGGGCACCAGCGTCCCTTCCGGCACGGCGCGCACCTCCAGCGGCAGCTTGCCGCCGTGCTCGGTGACCACGCGCATCCAGCCGTCGTACGGGAAGGGCTCGCCGTGCGCCTCGATCAGGCTTCTGGCTTCTTCCACGTCGGCGGCGGTGACGACCGTGCTCAGGTAGCGTTTCAGGATGTACTGCAGGCCGAAAAAGCGCGTGGCGGGGTACTTGCCGCCGCGCGACTCCAGGTACGAGAACAGCCGCGTGGTCTTGGGCGGGTACTGCAGGAAGTGGCTGGCCTTGTAGCTGTCGGTGTCGAGGATGATGTTGGTGTCGGAAAGGTGGGTCATGGCGGTGCTCCTTGGTGGAACGAGGACGAATGGGCTACCGGTCGAGATTCTGGAAATACTGCTCGACGAACTGTGGCTGCTCGCCTTCGATGGCTTTGATGTCACGTTTCTTGCGAACGAACTGGATGGCGTCGTCAGCCCCGAACTCGCCTGACCTCACCAGCAGACAGGCCACCAGCATGCCGCTGCGGCCCAGGCCGCCCAGGCAGTGCGCCACCACCGTCTCGCCCGCCTTCAGCTGGGCGTAGATTTCCTCGACCAGTTCGGCGAAGGCGGCGGGGTCGCTGGGGACGTTCACGTCCACCACCGGAAAGCGCCGCACGTTCAGTCCGGCGCGCTGCGCGGCCTCGTCGTAGCCGTGCATCTGCCAGCGGGTCTCCTCGTGGGCTTCCATCATGTTGACCACGGTGTTCACGCGCTCTGCGGTCAGGCGGGCGAAGTCGGCGTTCAGGTCGCGGTTGTGCGAGCGTCCGAGCATGGTGCCTTTCTTGCCGGGCGCGATGGTCAGGCCGAGCCGTCCGGCCCACAGCGGCGTGAGGGCGGGGTCGTGGATCCAGACGACGTTCAGCGGGTTGTTGAGGCTGGTGCTGACGGTCATGGTCACCACGCCTTCTGCGTGAGGGCGGCGCTCTGGCGTGCGAGTTCGTCCGCGTACTCGATGCGGGCGCTCCAGTCGGCGGGGAAGGCGTGCAGGCCGAGGTGCGCGCCGCTGAAGGCCCCGGCGAGGCAGGCGAGGCTGTCGCTGTCGCCGCGCGTGACGGCGGCGCGGCGCAGGGTGTTCACGGGGTCGTGCGGGCTGAGCAGGAAGCACAGCAGCCCGGTCGCGAGGGCCTCCTCGGCGATCCAGCCCTCACCGGTGAAGTCGCAGGGGTCGGCGTCTTCGGGGATGGGGGCGCGGGTGGCGTCCGAGAGGCGCTGCAGGACGTGGAGCGCCTCGTCCCATCCCTGCCGGATGTATGCCGCCGGGCTGGACGCTCCGGCGACGCGCCACAGGTCCCCGAGCCAGTCCTCGCGGTACGTGCCGCGCTGCGTGTGGGCGTGCGCAGTGAGGGCGTTCACGAGGGCGCCGGGGGGCGTGCCGTCCAGCAGCAGGCGGACGGTTTCGGCGGTGAGTTCGGCGGCGGTGAGGGCGGTGGGGTGGCCGTGCGTGAGGGCCGCCTGGAGTTGCGCGTACCCGGCGCGGGCGTCCGCGTCCCGGATGAACGCGGCGGGCTGGACGCGCATGTTCGCGCCGCAGCCTTTGCTGGCCGTGACGGTCGCGTCCTGCCAGCGGCCGCCCGCTTCCAGGTTCTCGCAGGCGCGCAGGCAGGTGAGGCCGGGCGCGCGGGTGTTCTGCGGGTCGTGCAGCCACGCGCCGAACTCGTGGCGCAGTGGTCCTTCGGCGGTGCTGGCGGTCAGGGTGGGCGTGCCGAGCAGGGCGCGGCCGACGGCGAGCATCATCTGCGTGTCGTCCGTGACGCTGCCCGCGTGCAGGTCGGTGGGTCCGGCGGGCGGGTACTCGCTGCGGATGCGGTGCAGGTCGCGCGTGAACTCGGTGGGCGCGGCGAGCGCGTCGCCGTAGGCGCTGCCGTACAGGACGCCGCTCAGGCGGTCTGTGGTGGTCATGGTTACCCCTTCAGCACGAAGTGCTCGATGATGGCGTGGTGGTCCTCGAAGAACGCTTCGGGTTGCGCGAGCGCCTCGTTCAGCGGCATCCAGAACACCTGGTCGTTTTCCGGGCCGGGCCGGACCTGTGGGAGCTGTCCGGTGCCGAGGTCGAAGTGGAAGGCGTGCGTGATGGTGCGGCCGCGCAGGGAGCGGTCCGGGTAGTCGAAGACGGCCTGGGCGCGCAGGTGCTGTTCGAGCGGCGGGTGCGTGAGGCCCGTCTCGTGCCGGACCTTGTGGATGCAGGAGGTGAGGAGGGTGGCGTTCACGTCGAGGAAACCGCCGGGCATGGCGAGCCTGCCGTGGCCGGGTTGCCCGCCGCGCCGGACGAGCAGCACGTGCCCGCTGCGGGTCACGGCGGCGTCCGTGGTGACGAACACGGGCGGGAAGGGGCTGGCGGCCCACGCGGCGCGGTACTCGGCGAGGTACGTGTACTCCTGGCGCAGTTCGTCGTAGTCGGGCGTGCTGCGGAAGCGGTCGAGGAAGTCCTGCACGGCGGGCGGGACGAGGTCGGTGGTGGGCGTGCCCTCGAAGTACGCGCGGCGGACGCCGGTGGCCGACAGGGGGCTGACGACGTGCGCGGGCAGGAATTCCCAGGCGGGGAAGGAGCGCAGGTAGTAGCTGCTCTCGTCCTTGACGTGTCCGATGAGTGCCACGTCGCTGCTGCCGCGCGTGTGGGCTGCCACGCCGCCCTGCACTTCGGAGAGCCACAGGGATTCGTTGTAGAAGTAGTCGCGCACGGCGACGAACAGCACGCGGGCACGGGGGACGCCTGCGGCGCGCAGCATGCCGGAGATCATCTCCTGGCGTTCCTCGTACGTGAAGGGGTTCTTGGTGGTGCGGGCGCCGCGTGCGGAGCCGATCACCACGATGAGCTTCTGCACCTGTTGCAGGGCTTCCTGCATCACGGCGAGGTGCGCGAGGTGCGGGGGTTCGAAGCGGCCGATGTACACGCCGAAGGTGCGGCGGCGGCGGGCGGGGCGTGGGGTGGGGGAGGCGGGGTCGTCCATGTGGATCTCCTGTCTCATAAATACTCCCATCAATTATTAGAACGGTGAGCAAGTCGCGGAGAGTCCAGCCACCGACCCTTCAGCCTGCCCGCACCCCGCACCTCACGTCCCCTCCGGCCCGCTGGGCCCGAACAACGGCTCCGCCTCCAGCAGTGCGGGCTGCAGCAGCCGCGCGATCGGCGCGTAACTCCGGCGGTGCACGTCGCTCACGCCCAGCCGCTCCAGTGCCGCCCGGTGCGCCGGAGCGCCGTACCCTTTATGCCCCGCGAACCCGTACCCCGGATGCCGCACGTCCAGTTCCTCCATCAGCGCGTCCCGCTCGGTCTTGGCCAGGATGCTGGCCGCCGCCACGCTCAGGCTCAGGGCGTCCGCCTTCGGCGGGGCCAGGAGGGGCAGGTCGGTGCGGAGCTTCAGGTAATCCGTCACGAGCGCCTGCGCCGCCGGCACGAGCCGCGCCACCGCCCGGAGCGCCGCCGCGTGCGTCGCCCCCAGGATGTTCAGCCGGTCGATCTCGTCCGGCCACGCGTGCTCCACCGCCCACGCCACCGCCACCCGCCGCACCTCGCCCGCCAGCCTCGCCCGCTCGGCGGGCCGCAGCACCTTCGAATCGTCGAACGCCGCGCCCTGCAGTGTGCTCGGCAGGATCACCGCCGCCACCGTCACCGGCCCCGCCCACGCGCCCCGGCCCGCCTCGTCCACGCCCGCCACCCGGAAGTACCCGCGCCGCCAGTGCTGCAACTCCAGACTGAAATCCGGACTGGACCCCGCCCCCGTCACCCGGCCCCCGTCACGCTGCGCCCGTGCCCGTCCTCATGTCGCCTCACCCGGCCAGCGTAGCGCGCCCCGCCCGCCGGGGCGGGCATAATGCCCGTGTGAGCACCAAGAAGACCACCTCCCCGCGTTCCGGCCGCCCCGCAGGCCGGAAGGGCACCCTCAAGATCGGGACGCGCGCCCCCGCCGCGCCCGCCGAGGCCCGCGCGCCACACACCGGCGCGCCACGCGGGTACTTCGAGACGTACCCGGCCGAACTGCCGCCCAAACTCTCCAACCTGCGGCGCGGCGTCGCCACCAAGGCCGGCGTGCGCGGCGCGCCCGGCCTCGACGCCGCCCAGACGCTCCTCGTGACCACCATGTACCTGGACGGCGTGCGCGGCGACGTGCTCGACCTGACCGCCATGGGCGGCCTGACCGGCTGCCTGCCCGGCGTCACCCTGCGCGCCGTCGAAGGCAGCGCCCCCGCCCTCGCCGCCCTGCGCGCCTCCGGGCACGACCCGGTCGCCGCCATTCCCGGCGACGACCTCAGCGCCCACTGGCCCGGCCGCACGCCCACCGTCGCCCTCGTCCTCGCGGGCGACCGCGGCAACGCCTACGCCGAAGCGCAGATCAGCTGGGCGCACGCCGTCACCCCGCCCGGCGGCACCCTGTACCTCGCGGGCGACAAGGACAAGGGCTTCGACCGCTACGTGCGCCGCGCCGCCGCCCTCTTCGGCAGCGGCGAAACCGTCGCCCGCGAGACCGGCATGCGCGCGGCGAAACTCGTGCGCCGCCCCGGCCAGACGCCCCCCCAGCCGGACGCCGAACGCTACGAGACGCACGGCCTCACCGTCGTCGGCCTGCCCGGCGTGTTCAGCGCCGCGAAACTCGACAAGGCGACCGCCCTGCTCCTCGACGTGCTCGGCAGTGAGGACCTGCACGGGCAGCGCGTTCTCGACCTCGGCTGCGGGTCCGGCATCATCGGCGCGTGGGCCGCGTCGCGCGGCGCGGACGTCACCCTGCTCGACGCGGACCTGCAGAGCGTCCGCAGCGCCGAAGCGACCCTCGAAGCGAACAGCCTCGCCGCGCGTGTCCTGCACTCCGACGTGGACGCCGCCCTGCAGGACGACGGCTACGACCTCGTGCTCAGCAACCCGCCCTTCCATGTCGGCAGGGGCGTCGTGCTCGACATCACGGCCGAATTCGTGCAGGCCGCCGCGCGCCGACTGCGCCCCGGTGGACGCCTCGTCATGGTCGCCAACGAATTCCTGCCGTACGAACGGCTCCTGCGAGACTGGCAGGACGTGCGCAGCCTCGCGCAGCAGGGCGGCTTCAAGGTCCTGACCGCCACCCGCGCCTGACCCGCCGCCCCCGGAACGGGGGGGCGCGCGGGGCTACACAAGCGGCACCCGATGCGACATCATGGAGGCCACATGGCCACTCCCCCGAGGAAGTCCAGCCTGCGCCACGTCCCGTCGGTTCCCGAGACGACCCTGATGCAGGCTGGAAGTGCGCCCCTCGGCAGCGCGGACGGCCCGGAAGACGCGGCCCCCGGCCCGCCCCGCACCCCCGCACGACCCGTCAGGCCCGCCCGGTCCGCCACGCCCGCCCCGGCCACCCCAGCCCCGCACGAGGACAGCGGGCCGCCACCCCTGCACCTCGACCCGCCCACGCGGCCCGCCCGGCCCGGCCCGCGCCGCACCACGCCCACCGTCAGCCTCACCCCCGTCCGGGCGCACCACGCGCACCCCGCTATCCAGGCGCTCGTGACCGCCGGTCCGGGCAGCAGCGTCAGCAGCGACGACGTCGCCACCGCCCTCGCCACGGCCCTCGAAGCGACCGGGCAGGACCCCGAGAACCCGGACGCCTTCGAGGACCTGCAGGTGTACCTGAACGCCCAGGGCGTCACCGTCGACGACCCCCCGGACGATACCGACGACGACCCCGACGACCCGCAGGGCCGCGCGCCCGAACAGGACGACCCCGACCGGGACGACCTGGACGAGGAGGCCTTCCTCGGCAGCCTGCCGCGCACCGTGTCCAGCGACCCCGTCCGGCAGTACCTGCACGAGATCGGCCGCGTGCCGCTCCTCACGCTGGAAGAGGAGATCAGCCTCGCACGGCGCGTCGAGGAAGGCGAGCACGCCAGACGCCAGCTGGACGAACACCTGCACCTCCACGAACGCGAACGTCGCCTCCTGCAGCGCCAGGCGGAAGACGGCGACGCGGCCCGCCAGCACCTCACCGAAGCGAACCTGCGCCTCGTGGTCAGCATCGCCAAGAAGTACACCAACCGCGGCCTGAGCTTCCTGGACCTCATCCAGGAAGGCAACGGCGGCCTCATCCGCGCCGTGCAGAAGTTCGAGTACCGCCGTGGCTACAAGTTCAGCACGTACGCCACCTGGTGGATCCGGCAGGCCATCAACCGCGCCATCGCCGACCAGGCCCGCACCATCCGCATCCCGGTGCACATGGTCGAAACCATCAACAAACTCACCCGCACCGCCCGGCAACTCCAGCAGGAACTCAGCCGCGAGGCGACGCCCGAGGAGATCGCCGAGGCGATGGGCCCTGGCTGGGACGCCGCGAAGGTCGAGGACGTGCAGAAGGTCAGCCAGGAACCCGTCAGTCTGGAGACGCCCGTCGGCGCGGAGAACGACAGCTTCTACGGCGACTTCATCCCCGACGAGCACCTCGACTCGCCCGTCGACAACGCCGCCCGACTCATGCTGTCCGAAGCGCTGGAACGCACGCTCGGGACCCTCACCGAACGCGAGGCGATGGTCCTGAAATTCCGCAAGGGCCTCGTGGACGGCCGCGAACACACGCTCGAAGAGGTCGGGCAGCGCTTCAACGTGACGCGTGAACGCATCCGCCAGATCGAGAACAAGGCGCTGCGCAAACTGAAGTACCAGGAGAGCCGCACCCGCGCCCTCCGCGATTTCCTGGAGTGATTCCGGACTGAGCGGAGCGCGAAGCCGCCGCCTGCCCCCCGAAACCCGAAGCGACGTTCAGGGCGTCCCGATGGCCTGACGGGCGCGCTGCACGGCCGACCCCACCGCGCGGGACACGCTGGCCGCGTCCGGCGCGTTCAGGAGCGTGTCGACGGTGCGGCTGCCGAGCCACTGGCTGTACGCGAAGCGCGCCGTCTGCGGCTGCCCGTCCTCGGACGCGAACCGGGCACGCATCATCAGGGCGCGCAGACGCTCGACCTGCGTGGCCCGGCCCGCCTCGAACCGGGCGCGGTCGTCTTCGCCCAGGGCGGCCAGCACCTGCGCGTGCAGCACGCCCGCCGCCTGCACGTCCAGCGCCTCCCCGGCAGGCCGCGCGAGGACAGCCGCGAGCGCGCGGCGCTCCGGGCCGCCCACGGGCCAGCCGCGCGCCGCGTCCTGCACCTGCCGCAGCGTGACGAGCAGCTCCAGCACCGGACGGACGGCATTCAGGCGCGGATCGGTGCTGGCGTACGGATTCACGGGGACCCCCACGGGTGCAGGCCCCACAGGCGAGGAGCGGACGGGGGAGACGGTGCCCGCACCGGGACCGGTGGGGAGCGGGCGGACGGGCGTGGCCTGCACGGACACGCAGGTCAGGGCGAGCAGCAGCGACACGATCCGGGCGGTCATGCGCGCAGTGTACCGGGCGCGGCTGAACCCGGTCTGACGCGCCGCACCGGCAGGCAGACGGGAGAGCGGGCGGGCAGGGGAAATCCCCTGTCCCGCCCGCTGTTCATGTCCCGGAACCGGCGTGTCGCCGCGTGGCGCTTACTTCGCGAGGCGCAGTCGGGTGAGGAAGGCGGTGGATTCCGGCCGGATGGCCGTGCCCTGCACCGGCAGGTAGTTGTTCACGCGGCGCGGCAGGGTCTTCTGGGTGGCCAGGCCGTCGAGACGCTCGTACCACCTGTACGGCTGCACGTTCACGCCTGCTGCACGGGCGGCGTCCACGACCGAGCGGTACGCGGCGTGCGCCTGCGTGGCGGCGTCCAGGTAGTTCAGGTCGCGGTAGCTGCCGAGCGCGCTGCCGAACTGCGCGTCGGCGGACGTGGCGGCCGCGTTGACGGCCTTGACCTTGTCGGGACCGGCCTGCTGCACGAGCTGCAGGATGGCGTCCGTGTTGTTGAGGTACGCGGCCGTCAGGTAGCGGTACTGGCTGTCGAGGTTGAACTGCCCGAAGCCGCGCGTGAGGTCGTTGTACGCCATCACGGTGTTGCTCATGTCGCCGGAGTTCACGAACGCGAATTCGCCGCTGGGGCCGTACTCGGTGTTCGTTTCGCTGTCGTACCCGTCGTGCGGGTGAGACAGGCTGAAGTGATGCCCCGTCTCGTGCGTGATGGTGTCCGTGAAGCCGTACCCGGCGGCGTTCAGGTCGGGCGTCAGGAAGCTGTTCACGACGGCCTGCGTGCCGGTCACGCCGTCGTCGCCCGCCACGCCCAGCAGGCCCGGCTGGGTGTTCTCGCCGTCGTTGAAGGCGTAGATCGGCACCTGGTAGTCGCTGAGGGTCTTGTACTGGTTGCGGACGTCGTTCAGCGCGTAGGTGAAGAGGCGGTCGCCGGTCGGGTCGGCACGGTCCGGCGAGCAGATGTCGGCGTCCGTGGCGGGGAACAGGCACTTGTACGCGTCGAACACCTCGCCGCTCAGCGGGGCCGTGCGGATGGAGTTCGTGAGGGTCGCGAAGGGCTGCAGCACCTTCAGGCGGTCCTGCGACAGCTGCGGGCGGTACAGGTTCGCCTGCGTGTCCGCGCCTGCGCCCTGCTCGAAGGCGACGTTCAGGTTGATGCGTTCGGGCATGTTGGGCGGCGTGAGCGACACGCGGTAGATGGGGGACGGCGTGAACAGCAGGTCGAGCGCCACGTAGCGCGTCACGAGCGCCAGGTCCGGCCCGACCTTGGTGAAGGGACGGTACGTGGCCTTGCGGGTCCCGTACTCCCAGATGGGCGGCATACGGTAGTCCGGGACCTTGTCGCCGTCCACGTCGGCGTTCGAGACGTCCCAGTTGTTGGTCCACGCTTCGGGGTTGGCGGACAGGTCGTAGAACCACACGCGCTGCGTCCTGCCGTCGTCGCGGGGCGTGCCGCCCCAGGCGTTCAGGCGGCGCGAGGAGCGCTGACCGAACTTGGTGCCGGTGTCGCTGTCGGCGGCGTCGGCGCGCGTGAAGCTGTGGAACTTGAAGTCGGGACGACCGTACCAGTTCACGAGGAACACCGTGTACTGGCGGGCGTCCACGCCGATGCTGGAGGCGTTGTCGGCGAGCCAGTTCTCCGCGAGCACGCCGTCGATCTCGAGGTTGCCGGTCACGGCGCGCGCGATGTTGGTGGCGGGCGTGGCGCAGCTGAGATCGTCGGTGCTCTGGCAGTTGTACGCCTTCTGGTACACGGTGAGGGGCTTCTCCGTGCCTTTCGAGGTCAGGTACGAGAAGAAGTTGTCCTCGAAGCTCTGGCTGGCGTACACGTAGTTGTACTGGTACGTGTAGGTGTTGCCGGTGGATTCCAGCGCGCCGTACGCGGACGGGATACGCGCGATGTTGCGGCCCGTGCCGGGCAGGATGGACGTGAAGTCGCTGACGTTCACGTCGCGCGGCCCGGCGACCTGTCCGGGCGCGGTGGGGTGGTAGCCGACGAGCACGACGTTGACCTTGACGGCCGCATCGATGTCCTGCTTCTGGCCCGGCTGCAGGGTGCTGAGCGAGAAGGTGCCGGGGTCGGCGGCGGGCGTGCCCTGCCCGCACGCGGCGAGGGTCAGGGAGAGTCCGAGCAGCGAGATCGCCTTGAATCTGGAAGTCATGGTGTCCCCTTCAACGCAGACAGGTCCGCTGAGTGCGGCCCGGAATGTCTGGTTGCAGTGAGTCTAGATGAGTGGCGTCCATTTTCAAGCGACTCTGTGACCCACAGTGTGCGCTGGGGTCCAGTGTGTCGCGGCCCGGACCGCGCTCAGGGCGGGCTCAGGTGCGTTCATGAAGGTGGGCGCGTGCCGGGCCATGTCGCCGTGGTGGGGGGCGCGGTTCAGCTGGCGGTCGATCAGGCGTCTGTCAGCAGCACGGTCACCTGTCCGACCGGCGTGAGTCGCCGCGCGACGCCCGCCTCGGTCCGGTACGCTTCGCCCGCGCGCAGCGTCACGAAGTCCCCGTGCGGGAGGTCCAGCAGCAGCGTGCCGTTCAGGCACACGAACCAGCACGCGTCCGTCCCGCCGTCCTGCGCTTTTGTGAGCGACAGGATCCGTACCGCGCCGCCCGGCAGGGTCAGCGCCCGTTCGGGGCTGGACTGCGCGAGCCGCGCGAGGTGCAGCGCCTCCGGCATTACTCGCCCCGCGCGGCCTGATTCAGTTTCTTGCTGGCCTGCAGGGCCATGCCCTTGGCCTTCTTGACGTCCAGGCCCAGGTCCGGCGCGACGTCCTCGACCTTCCGGCCGTGCTCGCGGGTGGCGGTCACCAGCGCGCGCTCCTGCTCGCTCAGCAGGCCCAGGTGCGGTTTCAGGTCCGCCCAGGCGAGTGCCGCGCGGGCGGGGGCCTTGGCGGGCGTCTTCTTGGCGGCGGGTTTCGCGGCCGTCTTCTTCGGGGCGGACTTGCTGCTGGCCTTCAGCGGCGTGTGGATCGCCATGCCGCCCTCGGCGGGCGCGGCCTTGCGGGCGGGCGCCTTGCCCGTGGCCGTCTTGCCGGTCGCGGTCTTGCCTGCCGTCGCCTTGCCGGTCGCCGCTTTCCTGGGCGCGGCCTTCTTCGCGGCCGGTTTGCGGGCGGAGGCCTTGCCGGGCTTCTTCTGCGGTTCCTTGCCGCGCTCCTCCAGGATGCTGCGCGCGTCCGCGTCCGTGAGGTCCGCGCCCTCCTCGCCCTTGCGGAGGGTGGCGTTGCGCTCCCCGTCCGTCAGGTACGGCCCGAACCGCCCGCTCTTGAGCAGGATCGCCGTGCGGTCCGGGAACTCGAAGGTCTTCAGCGGGCCCGCCACGGCCGACCCGCGTCCACGGAAGCGCGGCTGACGGAACGCCTCCTCCGCCTCCGGCACCGTGATGGTGAACAGCTGCTCATGCAGGGTCAGGCTGCGGCTGTCCGACCCGCGCTTCAGGTACGGCCCGAACTTGCCGTTCAGCGCCCACACCTCCTCACCTTCCGACACGCCCACCAGGCGGGGCAGCGTCAGGAGCTTCAGGGCGCGTTCCAGCGTCAGGGTGTTCAGGTCGTCGCCAGGGAAGAGGCTCGCCGTGCGGGTGGGCGGGTTGGTGTCGCCCAGCTGCACGTACGGCCCGAACCGTCCGGCCTTGCCGATCACGGGCAGGCCCGAGTCGGGGTCCGTCCCGATGGGGTGGTCGCCGCTCGGGCGGGACAGCAGGTCCAGCGCGAGCGGCAGGGTCAGCTCGTCCGGCGCGAGTTCCACCGGGATGTTCGCCTTGGTGTCGCCCTGACTGAGGTACGGGCCGTAGCGGCCCACGCGCACCTCGATGCCGCTCCCCGACAGGCGCGGCACGTCGATGGTCGCGACGGCACGCGCGTCGATGGCGCCCATCTGCGCCTCGATGAGCGGGTGGATGCCCATGCCGCCCGCGTCACCCAGGTAGAAGCTGCGCAGGTACGGCACGCGCTGCTTGCGGCCCCCGGCGATCTCGTCGAGGTCCTCCTCCATGCGGGCCGTGAAGTCGTAGTCCACCAGCTTCCCGAAGTGGTGCTCCAGCAGCGCCGACGTCGCGAAGGCCGTCCAGGTCGGCACGAGCGCCGAGCCTTTCTTGGCGGCGTACCCGCGGTCCTGGATCGTCCCGATGATGCTGGCGTACGTGCTGGGCCGCCCGATGCCCTGCGCTTCCAGTCCCTGCACGAGGCTCGCCTCGGTGAAGCGCGCGGGCGGCTGCGTCTCGTGCCCGCCGGGCGTCATGCGTTCCCCGGTCACGCGTTCGTTCACGCGCAGCGGCGGCAGGATCACCTCGCGGTCCTCCAGCGCGGCGTTCGGGTCGTCGCTGCCCTCCACGTACGCGCGCAGGAAGCCGGGGAAGTCGATGGCGCGGCCGGAGGCGTTCAGCGTCACGCTGCGCCCGTCGCTCGCCTGACCGGACAGGCGCACCTGCATGCGCCGCCCACGCGCGTCCGCCATCTGCGACGCGACCGTGCGCTTCCAGATCAGGTCGTACAGGCGCCAGCCGTCACTGTCCAGTTCGCTGCGCAGGCTGTCCGGCGTGCGGAACGTCTGCCCGGCGGGCCGGATGGCCTCGTGCGCCTCCTGCGCGTTCTTGGATTTCGCGGCGTACACGCGCGGCTGCGGCGACAGGTACGCGTCGCCGTACATATCCTTCACCTGCGTGCGCGCGGCGTTCATGGCCTCGGCGGACAGGTTGGGGCTGTCGGTACGCATGTACGTGATGTATCCGCCCTCGTACAGTTTCTGCGCGGCGCGCATGGTGCGCTGCGCGCCGAAGCCCAGCTTGCGGGACCCTTCCTGCTGCAGCGTGCTCGTGATGAACGGCGGGTACGGGCGCTGCGTGAAGGGTTTCTCCTCGGCGCTCGCCACGGTCAGCGTGCCGCCCGTGAGCTTCGCGGCGAGGTCGCGCGCCTGCACTTCGCTGAGCATGACGACGGCGACGGGCTTGCCGTCCGGGCCGACCTTCAGCTTGCCGGTCGCCGGGTCGAAGTCGCGGCCCTGAGCGAGCCGCACGCCGTCCAGCTCCGCGAGGCGGGCCGGAAAGCTGCTGGCGTCGGCGGTCACGCAGGCCGCCTCGATGTCCCACCAGCTGCCGGACACGAACCGCATGCGTTCCCACTCGCGCTGCACCAGCAGGCGCGTCGCGACGCTCTGCACGCGGCCCGCCGAGAGTTTCGGCGCGACCTTGCGCCACAGCACCGGGCTGACCTCGTAACCGTACAGGCGGTCCAGGGCGCGGCGCGCCTCCTGGGCCTCCACGAGGTTCGTGTCGATGCTGCGCGGGTTCGCGATGGCCGCCTGGATCGCTTCCCTGGTGATCTCGTGGAACACCATGCGTTTGACGGGGACCTTCGGTTTGAGTTCCTGCAGGAGGTGCCACGCGATGCTCTCGCCCTCGCGGTCGTCGTCGGTCGCGAGGATCAGTTCGTCGGCCTCGGCCGTCAGTTTGCGGAGTTTGGCGACGTGCTGGCGTTTCTCGGCCGACACCACGTACAGAGGCCGGAAGTCCTCTTCGACGTTCAGTCCCAGCCTCGCCCATGCCTCGTTCCTGTACTTCTCGGGAATCTCGGCGGCGCTTTTGGGCAGGTCACGGATGTGCCCAATGCTCGACTCCACCGTGTACCCCTTTCCGAGGTACTTCTCGATGGTGCGCGCTTTGGCCGGAGATTCGACGATCACTAGGGTATTGGGCATAGTCAGGGTGGGGAGCGGCAGGGGGCTGCCGCCCGACGGCGTCAAGGTATCACAGCGGTCCTCGCGTCACTGCACGGCGTCTCCCAAAGGGCGCGTACGTGAGGCCGGGTGAGGCGACGCCCAAGTCCGTCCGGGCGCGTGCGGGCCGTGCGGCGGGAGGGGTCCGGGCACGCCGCGTGGAGTTTTTCACAGCGGCCAGCGCGGCTTTACCTGCTCTTCATGTCGCGTGCTACATTCGGTCCGATGCGGCAGAACGGCAGGTCACAGGGCAGCCTGGGCAGCGGTGCCCTGGCCCTCCTGCTGCTCGCCGGCGCGGGCCTCGTCACGGCCCTCCCGCTGCCCCGCCCCCATGCCCCCGCCCGGCCTCACGCGACCCTGCTCGTGCTGGGCGCCGCGCAGTACAACGGCCGCCCCAGCCCCGCCTTCCGCGAACGCCTCGACCGCGCTGCCGCCCTTTACCGCGCGGGCGGCGTGACGCGCGTCGTCGTGAGCGGCGGCGTGGGCACCGGCGACCGCTACGCGGAAGGCACGGTGGGCCGCCTGTACCTCGCGCGGCACGGCGTGCCCATCGCGGACGTGCAGGCCGAGACGCGCAGCCGCACCACCCTCCAGAACCTCCAGTACAGCCGCGCGCTGCTGCAGGACGCCGCCCGGCCCGGCCGGACGCTGCCCGTCACGCTCGTCACCGACGAGGCGCACGCCCCGCGCGCCCTGGCACTCGCCCGTGCCAGCGGCCTGAACGCCGACGTGAGCAGCGTCCCGCTCGGGTCCGGGCAGGCCCGCTACCGCCTGCGCGAGAAGCTCGCCCTGCTCGCGTACACCCTGCTGGGCGTCGCCCGCCCCTGACCGCCCGACCGGTCGGGCCAGGCAGGAACAGGGGAGACCCAGGTGAAGACAGGAGAAGGCGGGCGGCCACGGGGCCTCGCCCGCCTGCCGCCCGCCTCCCGTCCGTTCAGGGCTCGAAGCTGTCCTGGAAGGCGTACCGGTCGCCGCGCACCCAGTAGTTGACGTAACTGGCGCGGCGCGACCCGCTGAACGTCGTGCGGCGCAGCAGGAACGCCGCCGTGCCGACCGGCACGCGCAGCAGGTCCGCTTCCTCCTGACGCAGGTTCACGGCCTCCAGGCTCTGCTCGACGCGCGTCATGGGGACACCCATGCTGACCATCACCTCGTGGATGCTCTCGCTCGTGAGGTTGTGTTCCAGCAGGCCGCCCGCGAGGCGCGCGTCGATGTACCGCTTCTCGATCACGAGCGGTTCCTCGCCCGCGAGCCGCAGGCGGTGAATGAAGATCACGGGATTGCCCGTCTCGACCTGCAGCACGCTGGCGATCTCGGGCGTGGCGTTCAGCTGCATGCTCTGCAGGATGGTGTTGTGCTGGTCCGGGTCGCGCGCCCATTCCCGGAAGGGACGCACGCGGAACATGCCCTGACGGAAGCGTTTGCCGGTCGGGAAGGTCCCGGCGCCCTGCACGCGGTACACGTACCCTTCCCGTTCCAGTTCGTCGATGGCGCGGCGGGCCGTCATGCGGGACACTTCGAATTCGCGGGCGAGTTGGGGTTCACTGGGAAGAGGGAACCCTTCCGAGTAGTCTCCACCCAGCAGCCGATCTTTCAGGGTGGTCTTGATCAGTGGGTATTTGGCCATGTTCCCTCCCAGACGGTAGACAGCGACAGATCGCGGCGTGGTGTGCGCTTCGGGCCGGGTGCCCGGCGCCGCACAGAAGCATAAACCGGAAAGCGGTGGTCGGGACGTGCAGGGTGGCGGGCCGCCCGGACAGGCGGGCGCGGCGACCCCGTGGACGCGTCCTTAACTCAGCTTAATCTATTTGTGTACGAAGTACACGCACGCCGGGCGACCTGACCCCCGACCCCCCCTGTTCCTGAAGGGGGAACAGCGCACAATCCCTTCATTTCTGCCCCGCGACACCCGAAAAGCAGGCGCGGACGCCCCGGAACCCCGCCGGTCGCCGGTCCGGCCGCCTCAGCCGCCGATATGAGACATCTCGACCTTCGGGCGGTCCGCGTGCGTCGCCTCGCCGCGCTCCTCCGAGTACCGGTCGCGCCGCGCACTCCACGTCCCGGCCAGCAGCGCCGCGAGCTCACCGTCGCTCGCGCCGTCCCGCAGCGGCGAACGCAGGTCCAGCCCGCCCGTCGCGAACAGGCACGTGTACAGCACGCCCACCGCCGACAGCCGCGCCCGCGTGCAGTCGCCGCAGAAGGGCCGCGTCACGCTCGTGATGAGTCCCGCCTCGTGCCCCTCCGCGTCCACCCAGCGGGACGCCACCTCGCCCCGGTACTGCGCGTCCACTGGCCGGAAGTCCCCGCCCAGCCGCGCCAGCACCTCGCGCGGCGGCACCACCGCGTCCAGGTTCCAGCCGTTGTGGTTCCCGACATCCATGAACTCGATGAAGCGCAGCACCGCGCGGTCCCGCAGTGCCGCCCACAGCTCACCGAGCGCCGCGTCGTTCACGCCGCGCTGCACCACCGTGTTCACCTTCACGCCCAGCCCCGCCGCGAGCGCCGCCTCGATCCCGTCCAGCACCCGGTCCGGATGCACACCCAGCCCGTTCATGCGGCCGAACACCTCCGGGTCCACGCTGTCCAGACTGACCGTCACGCGCCGCAGGCCCGCCGCCTTCAGGTCCGCCGCGAGACGCGGCAGCAGCAGGCCGTTGGTGGTCATGGCGATGTCCTGCACGCCCTCTATCCGCACGAGGCGCGCGATCAGGTCCGGCAGGTCCCGCCGCAGCAGCGGCTCGCCGCCCGTCAGGCGCAATTTCTGCACGCCGCCCGCCACGAACACCCGCGTCAGGCGCTCCAGCTCCTCGAAACTCAGCAGTTCCGTGCGCGGCAGGAACGCGAAATCCGGCCCGAAGACCTCGGCAGGCATGCAGTACGTGCAGCGCAGGTTGCAGCGGTCCGTGACCGACAGCCTCAGGTCACGCAGCGGTCGGCCCAGCACATCGGTGAGCGGCGAAACGGAGTTGGAGGGCACGCCCGCCAGCATACCCGCCCGCGTGGCCCGCCCGTGTGACCGCCCTCCCGCTTCACCGGCCCCGCTCCCTGAACCCGGTCCACGTCTCACGGTACCGGCACGGTAACCCAACCCAAAGGCAACCCCGCAGCCGCTACAGTGAACGCCAACACCGCCGCACACAACTTCAGGCCACGCTTCCGCCCGCCACGGGCACCCACGGAGGTCGTCATGACCGGCAAGATCGAGCACGCCTCGCACGACGAGGCCCCCGTCGCCCCACCCACCGACTTCGCGGCCCGCGCCAACGTCACCGAACAGCAGTACCGCGACATGTACGCGCGCAGCATGCACGACCCCGAAGGCTTCTGGGGCGATACCGCCCGCGAACTGCACTGGCACGCCCCCTGGGACCGCGTCCTCGACTGGCAGTCCCCGCACGCCCAGTGGTTCGTGGGCGGCCGGACCAACATCGCGTACAACGCCCTCGACCGGCAGGTGCAGCGCGGCCTGGGCGACCGGCGCGCCATCGTCTGGGAAGGCGAGAACGGCGACATCCGCACGTACACGTACGCCGAACTGCTCGAACAGGTCAAACGCGCCGCGAACGCCCTGCTGAACCTCGGCGTGGTCAGCGGCGACCGCGTCACCCTGTACCTCCCCATGATTCCCGAGGCGGCCATCGCCATGCTCGCCTGCGCCCGCATCGGCGCGACGCACAGCGTCGTGTTCGGCGGCTTCAGCGTCTCGGCCCTCGCCGACCGCATCCAGAACGCGCAGAGCAGGGTCCTCATCACCGCCGACGCCAGTTACCGGCGCGGCACGCTCGTCCCCCTCAAAGGCAACGCCGACGCGGCCGCCGCGCAGGCCCCCGTCCTCGAACGGATGCTCGTCGTGTGCCGCGCCGACTGCGACGCGCCCATGCAGGAGGGCCGCGACACGTACTGGCACGACGCGCTCGCCGCCGCCAGCAGCGACCACGACGCCGCGCCCCTGGACAGCGAACACCCGCTGTTCGTGCTGTACACCTCCGGCAGCACCGGCAAACCCAAAGGCGTCGTGCACACCACCGGCGGGTACATGGTCGGCACGTACCTCACCACCCGCACCGTCTTCGACCTCAAGGAAGACGACCTGTACTGGTGCACCGCCGACGTCGGCTGGATCACCGGGCACAGCTACATCGTGTACGGCCCCCTCCTGAACGGCGCGTCCGTCCTCATGTACGAGGGCGCCCCCAACCACCCCGACTGGGCGAGGTTCTGGGACATCACCGAACGCCACGGCGTCACCGTGCTGTACACCGCGCCCACCGCCATCCGCAGCTTCATGCGCGCCGGAGACGACTTTCCCGCCCGGCACGACCTGAGCAGCCTGCGCCTCCTCGGGTCGGTCGGCGAACCCATCAACCCCGAAGCGTGGCGCTGGTACCACCGCGTCATCGGCGGCGGACGCTGCCCCGTGGTGGACACGTGGTGGCAGACCGAGACGGGCAGCATCATGCTCACCACGCTGCCCGGCGCGTTCCCCGCCAAGCCCGGCACGGCCGGACTGCCGATGTTCGGCGTGGACCCCGCCATCGTGACGCGCGAAGGCGACGACGTTCCCGACGGCGAGGGCGGCCTGCTCGTGATCCGCAAACCCTGGCCCAGCATGCTGCGCACCGTGTACGGCGACGACGAACGCTACGTCAGGACGTACTGGGGCGAGATTCCCGGCGTGTACTTCGCCGGGGACGGCGCGCGCCGCGACGCCGACGGGTACATCACCGTCATGGGCCGCGTGGACGACGTCCTCAACGTCTCCGGGCACCGTCTCGGCACGAGCGAGATCGAGTCGGCCCTCGTCGGTCACGCGAGCGTCGCGGAGGCCGCCGTCGTCGGCCGCCCCGACGAGGTCAAGGGAGAGGGCGTCGTCGCCTTCGTGCTCCTCCAGAACGGCCACACCGCCGACCCGGCCGAACTGCGGCGGCACGTGAGCCGCGTGATCGGCGCGCTCGCCCGCCCGGACGCCATCTACATCGCCGACGCGCTCCCCAAGACCCGCAGCGGCAAGATCATGCGCCGCTTCCTGCGGCAGGTCGCGGCCGGACAGGAGATCAGCGGCGACACCAGCACCCTCGAAGACCCCAGCGTCCTCGACCGCCTCGCCGCCACCCCCGCCCAGTGAGCATGACGCCCAGTGAAGTGACGCGCGCGGCCCCCCGGCCCGGACGGACGCTACCCTGACGGCATGACCAACCCCCTGTCCCCCGACCTGCGCGGCACCCTGTACGACCGCATCGGGCCAGCCACGCTGCGGGACCTGCTGGAACGCTTCTACGCCCGCGTGGCGCAGGACCCGCTCATCGCGGACCTCTTCCCCGGCAGCCGCGACCCCGCCCTGTGGAGCGTGACGCTCGACAAGCAGTTCGCGTTCATGAGCGGCTTCCTGGGCGGCCCGCCCCTGTACCACAGGCAGTACGGGAACCCCATGCTGCGCGCCCGGCACCTCCCGTTCCCCATCACGCCGGACCGCGCCCGTGCCTGGCTCGCGTGCATGCAGGCCGCCCTGCGCGACACGCCGGACCTCGACCAGGGCACGGCCGCCGAACTGCACATGAGCCTCACCCGCGTCGCGATGCACATGGTGAACACCGAAACGCCCTGAGCGCCCCGCCCGGACGAGAAAGGAGAAGCGCTGCCCCACCCGATGCATTCCGGGTGGGGCGGCGCTTCCCTGCGGGGTCCGCCGTTCAGTCTCTTATCAGTCGAGGCCGAGGGCCGCTTCGAGCGCGACTTCGATCATCTGGTTGAAGGTCGTCTGGCGTTCCTCGGCGGTCGTGACCTCGTGCGTCACGAGGTGGTCGCTGACCGTCAGGACGGTCAGGGCGCGCACGCCCGCCTTGGCGGCCTGCGTGTACAGCGCGGCGGCCTCCATCTCCACGGCGAGCACACCGTGATCCGCCCACATCTGGAAGGACTGGGGGTCGTCCTGGTAGAAGATGTCGCTCGACATGATGTTCCCGACGTGCGCCGCGAAGCCGCGCGCCTGCGCGCGCTGGTACGCGGCCATCAGGAGCGAGAAGTCCGCGATGGGCGCGTAGCTCAGGCCCTGGAAGCGCGTGAAGTTCAGGTTCGAGTCGGTGCAGGCCGCCTGGCCGAGCACGATGTCGCGCACGTGCACGTCCTTCTGGTACGACCCGCAGGTGCCGACGCGCACGAGCGTCTTGGCGCCGTAACTGTGGATGAGTTCGTGCACGTAGATCCCGGCGCTGGGCATGCCCATGCCGGTGCCCTGCACGCTGACGGGCTTGCCGCGGTACGTGCCGGTGAAGCCCAGCATGCCGCGCACGCTGTTGTGCTGCACGGGGTTGTCGAAGAACGTCTGCGCGATGTGCTGCGCGCGCAGCGGGTCACCGGGGAGCAGCACGGTGGGGGCGATCTGGCCTTCCTGGGCGTTCAAGTGGACACTCATACGGTCAGGGTAACGCAGCGGGCGCGTCCGCACGAACAGGGGGGAGGTCAGGGGCGCGCGTCGGCCGGTCCGGGGGCGGGCCGGTCGTCCGGGTTCACCGCGTCCGGGTCTTCGGTTTCGGTCACGGTGCCGCTGTCGGCGAGCGCGATCAGCCACAGCATGAGCTGCGCCACGGCGAGCGCCATGCTGGGCAGGCCCGCGATCATCATGACCCACCCGCTGTTCACCTGATTCTGCAGCGGCGTGGTGTTCCACAGGCACAGGGCGCCCACGTACGGGGCGTACAGGACGCGCGGACTGTACAGCCACACGGCGGCGACCGCCATCATGGGGAGGCTGGCGAGCAGCCCGAACCAGCCGCGGTTCCCGAACCCGCGCCCCTGCACGGTCGGCAGGGGGCGCAGCACGACCGCCCAGCTGAGCAGGCCGCCCAGCACGTACAGCAGCGGCAGCAGGCCGGACGCGGTGTTGCTGACGAGCGACGCGCTGAAGCCCGCCGGGACGTTCCAGAAGACGATGATGACCGTCCACAGCGCGAGTGCCACCCACGGGTCGAGCAGCCACGACAGCGCCCGCGCCGCCCGGCCGCGCGGCACGAGGTGCCCGGCAGGCAGGCCGAGGATCACGAGGGGCGGCACGACTTCCGCGAGGACCATCAGGCGCGCCATGTACAGCGTCATGCTGTTCAGCGTGAAGTCCGTCACGGCCGTCTGCGTGACGAGCAGCGCGACCAGCAGCCCCAGCCCGAACAGTGCGGCGCGCCACGCGGGCCACGCGGCGCGCGGCGCGTGCACGAACCCCAGCGCGTACCAGCCGCCCAGCAGCAGCAGCGCGGCGAGCCATGCGGCGTCCGGGCGCGGCGCGAGCAGGTCCGCGAGGGTGGGGGAGAGGTTGGGGGTCACGGCGTCGCCATCACTTCACGCACGTCCTTCAGGACGCGTGCGGTGTCGTTGAGCTGCGTGTAGTCCCACAGCAGGCGGCGGCGGCCCTGCGCGTCGATCAGGAAGGTGGCGCTCGTGTGGTTGATCTGGTAGTCGCCCGCCCGGCCGGGCAGTGGGGCCTTCACGTACGACACGGCGTACGCGCGCGCCAGGGCCGCCAGGGCGGGCTCGCGGACCTGCACGCCCTGCGCCTGCCCGAAGTACCGGACGTACTCGCCGATCTTCTGCGGGGTGTCGCGGTCCGGGTCCAGCGACACGAACAGCACCCGGAATCGCCGCTGCTCGTCCGGCGTCATGGCCTGACGCACGCGTTCCAGGTACGCGAGCGACAGCGGGCAGATGTCCGGGCAGTGCG
Organism: Deinococcus aquiradiocola; assembly: GCF_014646915.1. Classification (NCBI taxonomy): domain Bacteria; kingdom Thermotogati; phylum Deinococcota; class Deinococci; order Deinococcales; family Deinococcaceae; genus Deinococcus; species Deinococcus aquiradiocola. The sequence continues at coordinate 154,229 of NZ_BMOE01000009.1, forward strand.
TGAAGCCGAAGAACAGCGCGGTGGTGGTCCCGCTGCCCGGCGTGAAGGTGTACGGCGCGGCGCCCTGCCCCCGGTCCGTGAGGCCCGTGACGGGCGCGGCGGGCAGCGGGGTATCGTACACCGTGCCGTAGTACGGGAAGGGGCTCTTCAGGCGCGTGTATGCCCACACGCCGCCCAGCAGCACCAGCACCGCCAGCAGCGCCGCGAGGGCCGACACGTACCAGGGGCGCTTCACCATTTGCGGACCGGGAGCGTGAAGGTGCGCGCGGAGCCGTCCGAGAAGGTCAGGGTGAGCGGCACGCGCTGCCCCGGTTGCGGCTGCGAGCGCAGCGCCTGCAGCATCAGGTGGGCCGTGCCGGGCAGGACCTTCAGGGTGCCGCCGGCGGGCACGGTCAGGCTGGCCGTCATGGTCATGCTCTCGCGGCCGGCGGTGTCGCGGGTGGTCGTCATGAGCATGGCGTGCCCGCTGACGGGCGTGCGGACGCCCGTGACGCGCACGGCGGTCCGGCCGGGGTTGCGGAGTTCCAGGTACGCGGAGAGTTCCTGCGCGCCGGGAGGGGCGGCCGCCACCCAGCCCTGCCGCAGCTGCAGGCCCTTCACGGCGGCGCTCGTCACGGCGGGCGTGGCGCTGCGGGGCGCGGTGGCCGTGCCGCTGGACGGGCCGCCCGGGTGGGGGGGCGTCATGCCGGGCATTCCGGCCATGCCCTGCGCGCCGCCCAGCCCGGCCAGCAGGCACAGGACGAGCAGCGCGCCCGCCCGTGACCCGCCCGGCGTGAGTGTCAGGGGCCGCTTCGTTCGCTTCATGCCTCCACTGTAGGCGCGTGCCGCTGGGCCTTTGTCCCCGTCAGCGACGGTCCGTGCGGTCCGTGCCGTGCCGGACGCGGCCCTGACCGCCGCGTGCCATGCTGCCCCGTCCCGCCCGCTGCCCTGTGCGCTCTGGCGGGTGCGCGCTCCGGCGGGCGCGGCGCGCGGCACTAGCTATTTCGCCCGTATTCGTGTATCATTTACACTCGTTGTCGGTGGCGAGCCTTCCCAGGCAGGCTCCAGACCGATCAAACCTTCGCGACTGAAGACACGCAGCGCGAATTCAATAGGGGTCAGTTCGGCTTTGCGGCACGTTTGTGCGACCCTTCAGTCAGCCCGAGTTGGACGGCTTGATGAAGTGGTGAGGTCGGGAAGAAAGCTAGGCAGTGGGTGAGTACAGTGCGTCTGAACGTTCAGAGCGCGTGGTGTTCGCCGGACTACCCCGGAGGATACAACCATGCAGTTTACTGAACTGGTCAGCCCAGAACTCTCCGCCTTGCTCGAAGCGCGCGGCATTCTCGAAGCGTCTCCCATTCAGGCGCAGTCCCTGCCGCATACCCTGGCCGGACGCGACCTGGTCGGCCGTGCCCGCACCGGCACCGGCAAGACGCTCGCCTTCGCGCTCCCCATCCTCAGCAAGCTGACGCCCAGCCGTGAACGCGGCCGCCTGCCGCGCGCCATCATCATGGCGCCCACCCGCGAACTCGCGAAGCAGGTCAGCGAGGAGTTCAGCAAGAGCGGCCCCGCCTTCGAAATCCTGACCATCTACGGCGGCGCCGCCTACGGCCCGCAGGAGAAGGCCCTGCAGCGCGGCGTCGACATCGTTGTCGGCACGCCCGGCCGCATCATCGACCACATCGAGCGCGGCAACCTCCGCCTCGACGACGTGCAGTTCGCGGTGCTCGACGAGGCCGACGAGATGCTCAGCGTGGGCTTCGCGGACGCCATCGAGAGCATCCTCAGCTCCACTCCCCCTGAGCGTCAGACGATGCTGTTCAGCGCCACCATCCCGGACGGCCTCGCCCGCATCGCCCGCAAGTACCTCGACAACCCCCTGACCGTCGACCTCGTCGGCGACACCCGCATGCAGGCCGCCACGACCGTGCAGCACCTCAAGATCAAGGCCGGACGCACCCGCACCCGCCTGCTCGCCGACCTGCTCACCGTGTACAACCCGGAGCGCGCCATCATCTTCACGCGCACCAAGCGCGAAGTGGACGAGCTCGCCATGGAACTCATCCACCGCGGCAACGAGGCCGAGGCGCTGCACGGCGACCTCGCGCAGAGCCAGCGTGAACGCGCCCTCGGCGCCTTCCGCAGCGGCCGCGTCAAGGTGCTCGTCGCGACGGACGTCGCCGCGCGCGGCCTCGACATCCCCGAAGTGGACCTCGTGGTGCAGTACCACCTGCCGCAGGACCCCGAGAGCTACGTGCACCGCTCCGGCCGCACCGGCCGCGCGGGCCGCACCGGCACCGCCATCGTGCTGTACGGCGACCGTGAACTCCGCGACCTGCGCGGCCTGGAGAACGCCACCGGCGTACACTTCCAGGAACGCGCCCACCCCACCCCGCAGGAAGTCAAGGACGCCAGCAGCCGCGCCGCCGCCGACCAGGTCCGCAGCGTCGAAGCGCAGTACGGCGATCCCTTCAAGGCCGAGGCGGAGCGTCTCTTCAGCGAACTGGGCCTGGACGCCCTGAGCCGCGCGCTCGCCCGCATCAGCGGCGCGACGCAGCCGGTGCGCAACGTCTCGCTCCTCAGCGGTGAGGAGGGCGTGGTGGCCGTGCAGCTCGAAGGTGGCCGCATGAGCATCCCGCGTGCCGTGGCGCTCATCTCGCGCAGCACCAACGTCGAGAGCCGCAAGCTCGGCAAGGTGCGCCTCCTGACCTCCGGCGTGGCCGCCATCGCGGACGTGCCGACCGAGGTCGCGCAGCAGCTCATGAAGCTCTCCCCGCTGGACGGCGAGGTGACGGTCAGCGTCCCGACCGAACTGCCGGAACTGCAGGAACCCCGCGAGCGCGAGGGCAGCCGTGACGGTGGCCGCTTCGGCAGCCGTGGCGGGAGCGGCGGCGGTGGCCGCAGCTACGGGAACCGCGAGGGCGGCTACCAGGGCAACCGCAGCCGCTTCGGTGGCCGCGACGAGGGCAACAGCAGCGGTGGCCGCGACTTCAGCGACCGCGAGTTCCGCCCCCGCGAGGACCGCCGCCGCTGACCCCGCCGCGCGCCCGTGAGGGCGCGTGACGGCGGAGCGACACGCAGGACATCAGCACAGAAGGCCGGGCGGGAGCTTCCACTGGAAGCTCCCGCCCGGCCCTGTCGTCTCTGGCTGCCGCGCCGGGATCCCGCGTGGCCCGGACCGCTGCCCGCCGTGGGCAGGCATGAAAAAACCCGCCTTGCGGCGGGTGGTTGGTGGAGCCAAGCGGGATCGAACCGCTGACCTCGTCATTGCGAACGACGCGCTCTCCCAGCTGAGCTATGGCCCCTTTCGTGCGTGCCTGCTTTCCAGGCGAAGCAGAGAGTAGCATGCGCTCCGCGCGCGCGCAAGTCCCCGCCCTGTCTGGGGCAGTGTCACCTGGGTTCCCAGCCGTCCCGCCCCGCCCTGCTATGCTGACCCAAACCGGTCCGCCGCCCACCCCGGCAGCGGCAACCGCCCGCCCGGGCCGCGCGCCCCCCCCACACCACGATGTTCCCGCCCTCACCCGTCCAGGAGGACTTCCTTCATGCCCGACCAAGCCGTGCTCGACCCCCAGCAGACCCCGCAGACCCAGGACCGTTTCGCGTACAAGTTCGGGCGGGAAGGCATCACCTTCGACGACGTGCTCCTCCAGCCGCGCCACTCGCAGGTGCTGCCGCACCAGGTGGACATCGGCACGCAGCTCACCCGCAACATCCGCCTGAACATCCCCTTCCTGTCCGCCGCGATGGACACCGTGACCGAGACCGCGATGGCGGTCGCCATGGCGCGCGAGGGCGGCATCGGCGTGATCCACAAGAACATGCCGGTGCAGGCGCAGGCCGAGATGGTCCGCAAGGTCAAGCGCAGCGAGAGCGGCATGATCGTGGACCCCATCACGCTCCCCATCACCGCCAGCGTACGCGAGGCGGACGAGATGATGGCCGAGTACCGCATCAGCGGCGTGCCCATCACGGACGAGGCCGGGAAGCTGCTCGGCATCATCACCAACCGCGACATGCGCTTCGTGGACGACATGACGCTGCCCGTGTCGGCCGTCATGACCAAGGACGACCTCGTGACCGTGCCGGTCGGCACGACGCTCGAAGAGGCGCAGGAGATCTTCAAGCGCACCCGTATCGAGAAGCTGCTCGTGGTGGACGACGCGTACACCCTGAAGGGCCTCATCACCGTCAAGGACCTCAGCAAGCGCGTCAAGTACCCGAACGCCGCCAAGGACGCCCTGGGTCGCCTGCGCGTCGCGGCCGCCATCGGCGTGAGCGCCGACCTGATGGAGCGTGCGGGCGCGCTCGTCGCGGCGGGCGTGGACGTGCTGGTGCTGGACAGTGCGCACGGACACTCGGAAGGCATCCTGAAGGCCGTCTCTCAGGTCAAGGCGGCCTTCCAGGTGGACCTGATCGCCGGGAACGTCGCCACGCGCGAGGGGGCGCTCGCGCTCATCGAGGCGGGCGCGGACGCCGTGAAGGTCGGGATCGGGCCGGGCAGCATCTGCACCACCCGCGTCGTGACGGGCGTGGGCGTCCCGCAGATCACGGCGATCTTCGAGGCGTGCGAGGCGGCCCGCGCGCACGGCATTCCCGTCATCGCGGACGGCGGCATCAAGCAGACGGGCGACGTGCCCAAGGCCATCGCGGCGGGCGCGAGCGCCGTCATGATGGGCAGCATGCTGGCCGGGACGGACGAGGCGCCCGGCGAGACGGTCCTGCGCGACGGTCGCCGCTACAAGAGCTACCGCGGCATGGGGTCGCTCGGCGCGATGGACCAGGGGTCCGCCGACCGGTACTTCCAGGGCGGCAGCCGCAAGTTCGTGCCGGAAGGCATCGAGGGCATCGTGGCGTACAAGGGCACGGCGGGCGAGGTCGTGTACCAGTTCGTGGGCGGCCTCAAGAGCAGCATGGGGTACTGCGGGGCGGGCACGCTGGAGGCCCTGCAGCGCGACGCGCAGTTCGTGCGCATCACGGGTGCCAGCCTCATCGAGAGCCACCCGCACGGCGTGACCATCACGCGCGAGGCTCCCAACTACAGCCGCTGAGCGGGGCGGGGGAGGGCGGGCCGGACCGTGGAGCGCAGGCTCCCGTCCGGCCCGCTCCCGTCTTTCGTGCTGATCCTGCCCTGCCGAATAGCTGACACTCTGTCATTTGCTTGCATGCAAAGGCGTACACTGAAGGCATGACCCGGCCCCTGCACCGCCTCCACCCCTCCCGCCTGCGCGAACCGGTCAACAGCCTCACGCACTGGGCCGGCGTGCTGCTCGCCGTCCCTGTCCTCGCGGGCCTGCTCGTCTGGGCGCACCTGCACCACCTCAGCCTCTGGCCCTTCATCGTGTTCGGGCTCAGCATGGCCGGCCTGTACGCCGCCAGCGCCACCTACCACAGCCTCAACGTCGGCGAACGCGCCATGCTCTGGCTGCGCAAACTCGACCACAGCGCCATCTTCCTGCTCATCGCGGGCAGCTACACGCCGCTGGCGTACTTCGGCCTGAACGGCATCTGGCGCGAGGTGGTGCTGTACGTCATCTGGGGCATCGCCCTGTCCGGCATCCTGCTGAAACTCCTCACCATGCGCCTCCCCCGCTGGATCAGCACCCTGCTGTACGTCCTGATGGGCTGGCTCGCCCTGGCCTTCATCCCGCAACTGAGCCGCAACCTCCCGCACGCCGCGATCTTCTGGCTCGCCGCGGGCGGCCTGCTGTACACGGCCGGGGCCGTCGTGTACGCCACCAAACGCTGGAATCCCCGCCCCGGCGTGTTCGGCTTCCACGAGATCTGGCACCTCTTCGTGCTCGGCGGGACCGGCGCGCACGTCGCCATGATGTTCGCCCTGCGCTGAACGCCGCAGCCGTGAAGGCACACGAATGCAGGGCGGGCCGGGGATGCACTCCCGGCCCGCCTTCTCTGTGCTTCTCTTTTTCTCTGTCGTCCCGGCCGCGCCGGTACAGGCCGTGCTAGTACAGGCCGATCAGGCCCAGCACCCACGTCTGCACGCCGCCGATGATCCCGCTGATGACGGGCCGCCCCAGGTAGATCACGACCATCACCAGAATGAAGCTGTACGGCTGCATCTCGAACTCCATCAGGGCGCGGCCCAGCGTGCGCGGGAACAGCGCCGCCACGATCCGGCTGCCGTCCAGCAGCGGCAGCGGAATGAGGTTGAAGACCGCCAGCACGATGTTGATGCTCAGCACGTAGAACAGCACGGTGTCGCCCAGTTCGCTGCGCGGCACGACCTTCAGCAGCACGGTCGCCACGACCGCGATCAGGATGTTGCTGATCGGCCCGGCCGCCGCGACCCACAGGCCGCCCCAGCGGCCCAGGTTGTTCGGGTTGATCGGCACGGGCCGCGCGAAGCCGAAGCCCGCCACGAGCAGCAGGATCGCGCCGAAGGGGTCGAGGTGAGCGAGCGGGTTGAGCGTCACGCGGCCCGCGCGGCGCGGCGTGGAGTCGCCCAGCCGGTCGGCCGTCCAGGCGTGAGCGAATTCGTGCACGGTCAGGGACAGCACGAGCGCCACCGCGACGATCACGAAGGCGACGGGATTGGTGGTGAGCAGGCTGAGGAGACCCATACCGGCAGTCTAGCGGCTCACCGCCCGCCGCTTGTCCCAGCCCACGCCCCGCCCGCGCGGGCGTCACCCTTCAGGGCAGCAGGCCCACCACGCCGCTCAGGGCGCGCCACGCGGGCTCGGTGGCCCAGCTGAGCGTGCCGCTCAGGGCCAGCAGCAGCCACGCGATGTACGCCAGGACCGGCCCGGCCATCTGCAGCTGCGCGAGACCCTGCCGCAGCAGGCGCGGCCCGGTCAGCGCCAGGGTGCGGCCCAGGTCCAGGCCCGGCAGCGGCAGCAGAAAGAACACGCTGTGCTGCGTGAGCCCGTACGCGGCCCGCCCCAGCGCCAGCCCGAGCGGGTCGAAGCCGCTCAGCAGCCACTGCTGCACCCGCTGCAGCAAGAGGAGCAGCAGCGCCACGCCCAGCAGCGTGAACGGGCCGGACAGCAGCGTCAGCGCGGCGGGACGGCCGTGCAGGCGCAGCGGCACGGGGCGCGGCAGCGCCAGGCCGAGCAGCAGGTACATCAGCAGCGACACGAGCGTGTGGTGCACGGGTGGTTCCGGCGACACGAAGCCCGCGTCGGCGGCGGACGGGTCGCCCAGGCGGCGCGCGAGGAGCGCCTGCGTCATGTTGTGCAGCGTCAGGCCGCCCAGCACGGCCAGCACGAGCAGGACGAGGACCAGCGGGTCACGGGCGATCAGGGTGATGGGGCCGAACATGCGCCCTTACCCTACCCCGGCGGCCGCCCTCACTGCGGCGCGTCCAGCCACGTGAGCGCGGCGCGGCGTTCGTCGTCGCGTGTGGCGTACCGTCCGGCGCGGCGCTCCTGAGCGAGCCGCGTGAGGAGCTGCCCCACCTGCGGGCCGGGCGGCACGCCGAGTGCCAGCAGGTCGCGGCCCTGCAGCGGCGGGTACGGCGGGGTCAGGCCCAGCAGGTCGCGCAGCGTGTGTTCCGGCGTGCCGGGCCGGGCGGGCTGGTCGCCACGCGCGCGGTCCAGCAGCTCGGCGGGTTTCGGGCCGAGCGCGAGCGCGTCCAGCCGCTCGGGGCCGCGCGGCAGGCTCAGGAGTGCCGCCGCGTACAGGGTGCGGTGCGTGCCTCCGGGCGCAGCGCCGGACTGGGATGCGCCGGGCTGGAGGGCGTCCAGGCGTTCGAGCAGGTCGGCGGCCCCTTCCGGCAGCAGGGTCGCCGCACCCCAGTCGCTCAGGGCGCGCGCGGCGCGGCCCGGCCTGGGCTCGTCCAGCAGCAGCCGCAGCTCCGACGCGAGGCGCGGCGTGCGGGCTGCCATGCCCAGCGCGTCCGGCACCTGGGCCAGCAGCTCCGGGTGCGCGTGCAGCGGCAGCCGCCCCGCGAGGCGCGCGGCCCGCACCAGCCGCGACGCGTCCTCGTGCAGCGAGAGGGCGTGCAGGGGCCGCAGCGTGCGTGCCCGCAGGTCCTCCAGGCCGCCCGGCACGGCCAGCAGCGCCAGCGTCCCGTCCGGCGTCACCTCCAGCGCCAGCGCGTTCAGCCCGAAGTCGCGGCGGGCCAGGTCGTCCTCCAGCGTGCCCGGCAGCGGGACCGGCGACCCGCCCGGCACGGGGTACGTCTCGCGGCGCGCCGTCACGAGGTCCGCGCCCTCCCCGCCCGGCAGGGTCAGCGCCGCATTCCGGAAGGCGGGGTGCCACACGAAGTCCCCCAGCCGCCCTGCGAGCCGCTGCACGTCGTCGCCCGCCACCACGAGGTCCAGGTCCGGCGACGCGCTCCCGCGGCCGAGCAGCGCGTCGCGCACCGCGCCGCCCACCAGCGCCACGCGCGCGCCCGGCACGGCCAGCGCCCGCAGCTCGCGCAGCAGCGTCCGCGCGTGCGGCGGCAGCGCCTCCCACACGGTCCGGGCGTCCAGCGCCGCGCCCGGGTCCGGGGCGGGGGAGAGGGACGTCATGCGGCGCGGCCCTGGCTGCACGCGGCCGCCCCCCGCACCGCGCGTGGTTCCCTGCATGGTCCGGTCATCCCTTCATCCTGCCACCTGCGCCCGGCCGGCGTGCCCTTCAGTTCGTCTGCTGGAAGGCGGCGGCGTCCAGCGTCAGCTTCACCTGCCGGGTCTTGCCGCCGCGCACCAGCGTGAGCGTGACCGTGTCGCCCACCTTGCGGTCGATCAGGCCCGCCTGCAGGTCTTCCAGGCTGTCGACCGCCTGCCCGTTCACGGCCGTCACCACGTCCCCGCCCAGACTGATCTGCCCGCCCTGGAAGCTGCGGGTGCTCGTGCCGCCCACCAGGCCCGCGCGCGACGCGGGCGAGTCCTTGTTCACCTGCGCGATCACCACGCCGCGCGCCGGGAGGCCCAGCTGCGCCTTCGCGCTCTCCGTCAGGGACCCCAGGCCCAGCGCGACCGGCTGCGGCCCGCTCTGCGACTGCTGCAGCGCCACGAGGCCCGGCGTGATCCCGATGATCGGGGCGCGCACCTCCTTGCCGTTCGCGTTCTGCAGGCGCGTCAGCAGGTTCCGGGCGGTGTTGATGGGAATCGCGAAGCCCACGCCCGCGTTCTGCCCTTCCCCGCCGGAACTGGCGGGACTGATGATCTGCGTGTTGATGCCGATCACCTTCCCGGCGCTGTCCAGCAGCGGCCCGCCGCTGTTGCCGGGGTTGATGGCCGCGTCCGTCTGGATGGCGTTCTGCGTGATGCCCTGCGCGCTCCCGCCGTTCGAGAATCCGATCGGGATGCGGCGGTTCGTGGACGACACGATGCCTTCCGTCACGCTGAAGTCCAGCCCGAACGGCGCGCCCATCGCGACGGCCTTCTGCCCCACTGCGAGCCTGTCGCTGTCACCGAGCGGGATGGGCCGCACGAGGTTCGCGGGCAGCTTGCTGGGCCGGATGAGCGCCAGATCGTACTGCGGGGCGCGCCCCACCACGGTCGCGGTGTACGTCTGCTTGTTGCCGAGCAGCCGGATCTGGATCCTGTCCGCGTCGCGCACCACGTGGTAGTTCGTGAGGATGTCGCCCGCGGCATTCACGAAGAACCCGGACCCGACGCCCTCCACCTGCTGCGTCCCGCCCTGCCCGAACATCATCCCGAAGGGGTCGGCCTGCACGGTCTGCTCGGTGCTGATGTACACGAGGCCCGGCTCGTAGCGTTTCACGATGTCGATGGTGTTCGCCTCGTTCTGCAGGCGCGCGGCCGTCTCGTCGAGCTTCGGGGCGGTCGCCTGCGTGGACTGCGCCTGTGAGACGGGCACCTGGCCGCGCAGGACGGTGGCGCCCAGGCCCAGGCCCACCAGCGCGGCCACCGTGACGATGAGAGTGTTGCGGGACGTCATGCCACCAGGGTAAGTGAGGAAGGCGAGGCCTGAACCGCACGGCCCTAAGGACACGTTTAGAATCGCGCCCCTCCCGCAGTGACAGCTTCTGTCCTTCGCCGGGCGGGCGCGTGTGGCGTTCCATCCGCGTGAACTGCTAGCCTGTGCGGGCCATGCTGGCCTACGTCATCAATCCCGGTTCCAGTTCCACGCGTCTCGCGCTGGCCGACATCCAGCCGAGCGAGAACCCGGACCTGCCCGGCCAGCTCCGCCTGACGCTCACGCGCGCCGAACTCGACCTGCCCGACACCCTGCAGACGCTCACGCCGCTCAGCGGGGCGTGGGTGGCGGCCCTCGTCGCGGACCTGCACCACGCGGCCCGCGACTGGCCCGCCCCGGACGCCGTCGTGTCGCGCGGCGGCGCGATCGGCGAGGTGACGGCCGGGACCTTCGTGGTCACGCCGGAACTCGCGGCGCACGCCCTGACCGGCCAGTCCGGCGAGCACTCCGGCAACGTCGGCGCGGCCCTCGCGCTCGGGCTCGCCCGGCAGTACGGCGTCCCCGCCCTGATCGTGGACCCGCCCAGCCTCGACGAGCGCCTCCCCGAAGCGCGCGAGAGCGGCCTGCCCGGCGTGCCGCGCAGCAGCCGCTTCCACACCCTGAACGCGGGCGCCGTCGCCCGCCGCGCCGCGTACGAGGTCGGACGCAGCTTCCATGACGCGCGCGTCGTCGTCGCGCACCTCGGCGCGGGCATCAGCGTCACCGCCTTCGACAAGGGCCGCGCCATCGACACGAGCGGCATCTCGCAGGGCGAGGGGCCCTTCAGCGCCACGCGCGCCGGACCGCTCCCCCTGCCGGGCCTGCTGGACCTCGCGTACCGCCTGCCGCGCCCCGAACTGGAAGCGCACCTCACGCAGGCGGGCGGCTTCGTGGGCCTCACCGGCAGCGGCGACCTGCGCGAACTGGAGCGCCGCGAGAAGGCCGACCCGCAGGTGCGCCTCGCGGCGGACGCCTTCGTGCAGCAGGTCTGCAAGGCGCTCGGCGCGTACAGTGCCGCGCTGCCGGGCCGCCCGGACGCGCTCGCCATCTCGGGCGGCATCGCGCGCTGGCAGAGCCTCATCGACCGCATCGAGCGCCGCGTCGCGTGGATCGCGCCCCTGACCGTCATCCCCGGCGAACTGGAACTCGAAGCGCTCGCCGAAGGTGCGGGCCGCGTCCTGCTGGGCCTGGAGGAAGCGCAGGAATGGCAGGACCCCGCCCGCCTCGCCGTGCAGCCCGCCGGGCCGGAGCCGCACCCCGACCAGCCCACCCCAGACCGGCCCTGAACCCGCCACCCGGCTCCGGCCCGTCCGGGCGCGGCCTTCACGCCCGCCCGCTATCATGCGCCCCATGCAGCGCCCCCCCTTCTCGGCCCTCGCGGGCGTGTACGACGCCATCATGGCCGACATCGAATACGGCGACTGGGCGGACTTCGTGCTCGACTACGCCCGCGACCGCGACCTCACGCCCGCCACGGCCCTCGACCTGGCGTGCGGGACGGGCGCCCTCACCGCCGAACTCCAGCGGCGCGGCCTGAACGTCACGGGCCTCGACTACAGCGCCGACATGCTCAACGTCGCCCGCGCCCGCCTGCCCGGCACGCCCTTCGTGCAGGGCGACCTGCGCGACTTCGACCTGCACGCCCGCTACGACCTCGTCACCTGCGTCTTCGACAGCCTCAACAACCTCACCGAGCCCACCGACCTGCAGGCCGCCCTGACACGCATGACCGCGCACCTGAACCCCGGCGGCCTCCTCGCCTTCGACGTGAACACCCGCGTCGGCGTGCGCGACCTGTGGGAAGGCGAAGTCATGGAGGGCCTCGCGCCCATGACGGACGGCCGCGAAGTGCACTACCACTGGTCGCACCACTACGACCCCGACACGCAGCTCGGCACGGTCCAGGCCATCTGCCGCGTCGAGGACGAGGAATTCATCGAGCTGCACACCGAACGCGGCTACGACGCCGCCGACCTCGAACCGATGCTGCGCGCCGCCGGGCTGCACAGCTGGGAATTCTGCGAGTACCCCGACTACGCCGAACCGTGGCCCGACACGCCGCGCATCTGGGTGTTCGCCCGCACCGCAGGCGGAGCCGCGTGAACACCGCACCGGACACGCCCGTCCCCGTGCTCGGCGCGGGCGGCTGGGGCACCGCGCTCGCCGCGACACTCGCCCGGCACGGCCGCCCCAGCACCCTCTGGGCGCGGCGCGAGGAGGTCGCCCGCACGCTCGCGCAGGACCGCGAGAACCGCGACTACCTGCCCGGCGTGCCCCTCCCGCAGGCCGTGCACGTCACCGCCGACCTGCACGCCGCCGTGCACGGCCGCGACTGGGCCCTCCTGACCGTGCCCAGCGTCGGCATTCCCGACCTGCTGCACGCCCTCCCGCGCGACCTGGGCGTCGTGCTGTGCGCCAAGGGCCTCGCGCCGGACGGCGACCGCCTGAGCCTCCTCGCGGGCCGCCTGGGCTTCACGCGCGTCGCCGTGCTCAGCGGCCCCAACCACGCTGAGGAGATCGGACGCGGCCTGCCCGCCGCGACCGTCGTCGCCAGCAGCGACCCCACCCTGAGCGCCACCGTGCAGGACGCCCTCATGACGCCCGCCCTGCGCGTGTACACCAGCCGCGACCTGAGCGGCGTCGAACTCGGCGGCGTCCTCAAGAACGTCATCGCGCTCGCCGCCGGACTCATCGACGGCCTCGAACTCGGCGACAACGCCAAGGCCGCCCTCATCACGCGCGGCCTGCGCGAGATGGGCCAGTACCTCGCGTCACAGGGCGCCGAGGAAGGCACCGTGTACGGCCTGTCGGGCCTCGGGGACCTCGTCGCGACCGCCGGGAGCCGCCACTCCCGCAACCGCGCCGCCGGAGAGGCCATCGGGCGCGGCCAGAGCGCCAGCCAGGGCGGCAAGGTCGTGGAAGGCGTCCGCACCGCCGGCCTGCTGAGCGCCTGGGCCGAAGCGCACGGGCAGGACCTGCCCATCGTGCGCGCCGTCGCCCGCGTCGTGTCCGGCGAGTGGACGCCCCGCCAGGGCGTGCAGGAACTCATGGGAAGGCAGGCCAGAAGCGAATAGGAGTGGCCCCGGACCCTCCGGTCACTCCGACCTCACGTGACGCCCGCCGGGGCCTGGGGCGCTCAGTCGAGCAGCGCGTCCCGCGCTTCCTGCACCTCGTTCCAAGGAATCGTCTCGTGCAGGCGCTCCAGCGTCTCCTCCGGGCCTTTCCCGGCGAGCAGGACCGTGTCGCCGGGCCGGGCGAGGCGCACGGCAGCACGGATCGCCTCGCGGCGGTCCGGGACGCTCGTGTGGTTGCTGCGGCCGCCCGCGCCGCGCTCCATCTCCTGCAGGATGTCCCGGATGGGCGTGTCGCGGCTGTCCTCCTCCGTGAAGAACGCGTGGTCGGCGAGGCGCGTGGCGACCTCCCCGAGCGGCGCGCGCTTGCTGGGGTCGCGCAGGCCGCCCGCAGATCCGAGCACCACGATCAGGCGGCCCGGCGTGGTGACGCGCAGCGTGCCGAGCGCCTTCTCCAGGCTGGGCGGCGTGTGCGCGAAATCCACGACGACGCGCCGCCCGCCCGCGTCCGGCACGAGCTCCATTCGGCCCGGCACGCCCGCGAAGCTCGCCAGGCCGTCCAGCAGCGTCCCGAGGTCCGCGCCGAGCTGCGCGGCGGCCGCCATTGCCGCGAGGGCGTTGTGGACGTTGAAGCGCCCGATCATCGGCAGCCACGCCTCCGCTTCACCGAGCGGGCAGTGCAGCCGGAAGCGCAGGCCGCCCACCTCCTCGCGCACGTCCGCCGCACGCCACGCCGCTTCCGGCGCCTCGCCGTACAGGGTGTGTGGGCCGAGCGCGGTCAGGTGCGCCGTCCAGGGGTCGTCGGCGTTCAGGACGGCGAAGGGGGCACGTTCGATCAGTTTGCGTTTCTCCTCGAAGTACCCCTGCACCGTCCCGTGAAAGTCGAGGTGCTCGGACGTGAGCTGTGTCCACACCGCCACGTCCCACGCCACGGCCCGCACGCGTTCCAGCGCGAGCGCGTGACTGCTGGCCTCCAGCACCACCGCCCGCGCGCCCGCCTGCAGCTGCCCGGCGAGGTTCTCCTGCACCTGCGGCGCTTCCGGCGTGGTGAAGTGCGCCGGGAAGTGCCGCACCGCCCCGTCCGGCAGCTGGTACCCGGCGGTGCTGAGCAGCCCGGACGGCAGGCCCGCCGCGCGCAGCAGGTGCACGGTCATCCAGCTGGTGGTGGTCTTGCCGTCCGTGCCGGTCACGCCGACCACCTTCAGGGCGCGGCTCGGGTCGCCGTGCAGCGCTGCCGCCACGTCCGCCAGCGCCGCGCGCGCCTCCGGGACCCGCAGGTACGGCAGGGGAGCGGCCACGCCGTCCGGCAGGCCCTCCCCGAGCACCAGGACCGCGCCGCGCGCCGCGACGTCCGCCAGGAAGCTGTGCCCGTCGAAGCGTGCGCCACGAATGGCGACGAACGCCATGCCCGGCTGCACCCACGCGGCGTTGTGCGTGACGCCGCTCACGTCGGGGTCCGGCGTGCCGTCCGGGAGGGAGAGGTTCAGGGCGCGGGCGAGGTCGTGCAGCTTCACGCGCCCAGTCTACCGGGACGCCGTCTGCCGGGACACCGTGACCCGGCCCCGCCCCTCCGGGCAGCGTGGCGTGGGGAACAAAAAAAGCGCCCTTTCGGACGCTGATATGGAAAGTATACCCCGGTATGCACCCGGTGTCAAACGATGCACGCGGGTGGTCGTGGACTCTTGGGCACGACAGTGGTTCAATGAACCATGAACGAGCTTACGTG